>JAFGLD010000005.1 GCA_016928235.1 Anaerolineae bacterium
GGGTTCCTAGAGGTGGCTCCTTTTGCTCTCTGGAATATTCATATTTAATGCTCGTCTTGGTGGCACACGTTCCCGGGTGAATCGCACTTTGCCACGAGAGAGCGACTTGAGGTTGTCTGTCCATATCTTTATCCTAACACATCTCTCTGATCTGTCCAGGAAATAGATAAAGTCGAGTAAAAAGGAAAGACTTCTCCTCGTCTTGCAATATCCGGGATGGTACACGGGGCCGTGATATGGAAAGAGATTATTTGTGAACATGTTGAGGAATGATATGACATTCCCAGACCGGCTTGTCATTCCCGCGCAGGCGGGAATCCACCGGTACACAGAGCATTCCCTCAAAGCATTCCGGATGCTGCCCTAGTGGGTCATTTGCCATGCTTATATACATTACTGAAGCGATTTCCGAATGATAGGTTTGCGTCGTCGGACACGGCGAATGCAAGCGCCGGAGCCGGCCAGAGTGTGGCGCCGCTTGTGGGCACGGTCGCGACGATCAGCCCGCTTACCACCCCACTCAAAAGGGGTAGGTTTCTTGTTCCAGCCACAGACAGCAACCTCCAACCACTCGATGATCTGCTCCGGGTTAGAGGGATGTTGTTCGTTCAAAGCACGGTGTTCGATAATACCCCGAATGGATTCGGCCATGTTCAAACAAGAACTGCCCAAAGGGGTATACCCCTTACTCAAAGAATATATAGATTCATGGCAAACGACCCACTAGAGAAGAGTGTTCTTTTGTATCGGCGTAGCCCACAAATATCTCGCCTTTTGTCACAAATCAATGAACCATCCCGACTTGTTCTTGCCCTACCCCGTTTTATTGAGAAGATACCTTGAGTTCCCTTTGTAGCTGTTCGATTTTCGTTTGGGATTCTTCTTCAAATTCCTGTAAAATTGCTGCAAGAATCATTTTCTCCTTTAATCTTATGCTACTAGTTTCTAGGTGAAAATGATGCCTCATTTTGCCTCTTTGTCAATGATCCTATTTTGGGAATGCACCCATGAATATTTGTGTTTGGTTTCATACAACAGACGCGCCAACCGGTGGCGGAAATCAGTTCTTGCGAGCGCTATCTCTTGAGCTTATCAAGCGCGGCCACAAAGTCAGCTGTGTCCCACAAAATGATACAGAAATTGTTCTTCTGAATGGCTTCAATTTAGGCTCCGGCATACTGATGCGACCAGGAAAAGTCGCACAGCTTCGGCAAGTCAACCGGGTCAGTCGATGGGCACGATTTGTACATCCAAACTTCTGGTTATTGTTAAGACGCAATGGGCCCGCCCTGGTTCATCGCGTAGATGGCGTACCCAAATATGCTCGTGGATATGTAACCAAGGCTGATTGGGTCCAATCTGCAGTTAATCGCCTGTGTGACTACACAATATTTCAAAGCACCTATAGCATGAATGTATTTGCCTCAGTTGCCCTTGCTCCGACACATTGTGAAGTGATCTTCAACGGTGTAGATCCTGCAATATTTCATCCCCCAGTTTTTTCCGGAAAGTCAAGTCACGTTCTGCGTCTGGTATCCTCTTCGTGGTCAAACAATCCACGAAAAGGATTTGATATATTGGCAGAGTTGTCCACAATAGATGGCATTGAACTCAACTTCATTGGGCGTTGGCCATCCAAAATCAATTCTGCAAATGTAAAGATTATAGGTCCTCGCAATTCAACTGAAATTGCGGATATTCTTCGGACAATGAATGTGATGGTACATGCCGGAAGAAACGAAGCATGCTCCAACTCGATTCTGGAAGCACTGGCTTGCGGTCTGCCAATTTTATATCGCGATTCTGGTGGAAATCGCGAAATCGCAGGTGAGTATGGATGGGCATTGACTGGTGATTATGTAACCGACATTAAACGTGTAAAGAGCGAATATCTGGATGTTCAGAAAAAGGTAAAGGCAGATAATGATCGTTTTTTGATCCATCACGTTACTAAAGATTATGAAAGAGCTTTTGAAAAGGCTTTATTTATCCGCGGACAATTACAATTATGAGCATTTTCTCCTCAGGCTCATCGTTTAAACACAGAGTGGCATTGATCGGCGGCGAATCGCTAGGATGGGCTCTTGATAAAGAGCTTGAATTAACACGACAGTCGCTTCCGTTTATCGAAACAGCAAATCTATTGACATGCAACACTATTCATACTATATCATGGTTCCAGTTGACATCCCTACCTGCATCTTTACTGGTTGGACGTCATATTATTAGCCACATGTCCCACGATCCACAAGTAGCTTTCAACCGACCCCGTTTTGAAAGCGTGTCTCAAGTAGTGAACCTCTGGATAGCTCGTTCAGAGGGCGCAAAGCGGCTTCTCGATCAACGTGGCTTGAATACTCGTCTCATCCCCTATACATTTAACCCTGAAGAGTTCCATCCCATACCTAAAGATGACGATCGTCTAGACGCATTTAGGCAGAAATGGTCTATACCTGAGGACATGTACATAATCGGAAGTTTTCAACGAGATACAGAAGGAAGGAATTTAAGTAACCCCAAGCTCGTTAAAGGGCCAGACATTTTTTTCGAGATTGTTAAAACAGTATGGGAAGAAACTCACAAAATTCATGTTTTACTGGCAGGACCTCGACGCCATTGGTTACGACGGTGCCTTGAACAATCCGAGATACCATTTACCTTTATTGGCTCCTTGACATCTGAAGATGATATCATCGTCAACAACTTGAAAAGCGATGTTGTTAATTTGCTCTATAATTTAGCCGACTTGTATCTGGTGTCTAGCCGAATGGAAGGTGGCCCTCAGGCCGTTTTAGAGGCTGCTGCTACTCGCTGCAAGATTCTCAGCACCAATGTTGGTCATGCTGCTGACATCCTACAAGCAACCTGTATCTTTGAACATCCAGATCAAGCCATACAAGTAATCATGAGTGACATTCAGAACAATCAATTAACCAAAAGCCTGGACTTCAATTTACGATCATCGCGATGCCATGTCACTGAAGTCGTCGAACCTTTGTGGAAAGCGGCTTACGACTGGCTTGCTGCTGCGCCTTATGTGGATTGGGAGCAGGCCAAACATTGTCTTGATGGACGTGATTTAGTTCCAAGAGTTATTGCAGCATGTCTTCGAAGACTAAAACATCTCCGCTTCAAGTCTAATACTCGATGATCAGGTTTTTAACATTGGCTTCACTACTGGACACTTTTTACCAAGGGTCAAGCCAACATTTGAAAACTCGACTTTATCCATTTGGTAGATAGAATGAGAAGGGCAGGGTAAGCTGACTCAAAATGTACCGGGTGCATTCCCAAAATATGACATTTGAACTCACGGGAGCCGAAAAACTTCATAGAGAGCCGGTTTTTATGTGTGGACAAGGGATTTGATCGGTCAGATTCCTCGCTCCACGTACAGGATCGGACACTGCTCTATGCAGGATGTCACAAAATGGGAATGCACCCCCCGATACTCACATTTCAATCTCAGTGTGTCACCTCCTCGCTCAAAATGTGTTACTCTGAATTCCGGCAACTCTAGCCAACAGGTGAGAGCCGCCACACTCACTGCATCCCATACCCGCTGGGCCTTTTCCTTGATCGATGCTGGCAACAATGGTATTGTTTTCATATGGTTCCTCCTGTTTGGTTACTTTCTTTTATTTTACCTTACCTGGCTAGAACATTTTTCCCCACTTTTCCGCGTTGAGCCGCTTTTGATAAGCCGTTGGAATATCAGCAAAGAGTGAATAGTGGAAGACAATCAAGAGATTGTAAAGGAAAATATCTCAGCGCATGATGCCACGAAACATGTTGACATGACAGAGCCTACTTCCACGAGCCGCACTCAGCGCGCAAAGTTAACCTTCATGAGTACATTGTTGCAACAGGCCGCACAGGTCTTTGTTGGTTTTGTCATAACTCCCATCATCATCCGCGGACTTGGAGTCGAGTTATATGGCGCCTCGACAGTGATTAGACAAGCAGTTGATTATCTGTCACTAGGCGATCTGCGTGTCAGCAGCGCGTTAAAGTTGACCTTTGCTATTTCTCAGCACGAAAAGGAGTTTTCGGCTAAGCGCCGACAAATCGGAGCAGCAATACTGATCTGGCTGAGTATGCTGCCATTACTGGGAATGCTAGGGTGGGGCCTGGTAACCATTGCACCGTTAATTGTGCGTGTGTCCTCACAGTACAACTGGCAAATTCAGGCTGGGATGGCATTAGCTGTGTTGAATGTGTGCCTTACCGGACTCCTGTCTATTCCGTACAGTGTGCTACGCGGAATGAATTTCGATTATAAGGCGATGGGCCTTAACGCAGCCATGATTATTCTGGTAGGGATACTCAATGTTGCGGCGATCTACGGCGGGCTAGGGTTGCCGGGAGTGATCGGGGCAACTGTGGTTGGCGCGATTATGGGTGCTGTAATCCGTTCACTTGTGGCACACAATGTATTGCCCTGGTTTGGGGCCCAACGCCCGAATATGGAGGATGTTCGTAAGTTGTTTGGTGTGAGTTGGTGGGTATTTGGTTCTACAATTGCTTACTTATTGCTCACCTCAACAGATTATATTCTGATCGGAGCACTGATAGATGCTCGCCAAGCTGGGATTTTCGCCACTACCAGCCTTGCCTTACGTATGCTTAGTGGACCTGTTATCCACTTGTTGTCTTCAGGCGCACCAGGAATAGGTGAGTTATGGGGGCGCAAGGAGATCGAACGCATCTCCAATTTACGTGTAACCATGCAGGGCTTTGCTATCTTTTCCATGTTGATCCTGGGTGTGGGCGTATTGGCGCTTAACAATGCGTTTCTTTACCTTTGGGTTGGGGACGGTTTCTATGCCGGCAATTGGGTAAACCTGTTACTGGTCATTTTGACCATTCAAGAAACCAGTACAAGGGTGGACATTGTCCTTGTAGATTACATGCTTGAGATACCGCGAAGGACGCTGGTAATGTTGCTTGCTGGCACGATCAGTATTGTGTTGGCCTTCCTTTTTGTTCCTCTATTAGGATTGGTAGGAATTGTACTGGCAAACTTTATTGGAAGGTCAATCTTAACCGTGTTCCTGACATCTTTTGTCTCGCGTCGCTTAGGCCTTCCTATCCGAGCTTATTGGCGTAAACTTGCACGTCTTATCTTTTGTGGTGCTTTCCTTCTGGCAGTTGGAACTTTTATCTCACTTACTGGGAGGGCTGATACATGGCTCACATTCTTCATGAAGGCCGCGATAGTGGGAATTCTGGCCACAGGAGTGTTATGGATTATTGGCTTAACACAAGAGCAGCGTAGTGAGCTGCTCCAGTTTGCGAGAATCGATGCGGTTCTGTCTTTCCTGAAGAGGGATAAACATGTGTGATTTTGCGAATCCTAACATGCTCTTTGACCTGAACCTTGTTAATTCGTCACTACTCAACTGTATTTTACGCATAGATTCGCAAGAAGCGAGACCAAGAAAGCAGCCCTCTGAGCATAGAACGAGGCAAATCAGTAGCGGTTCTGGACGTTTTATCCATCAAAACACGCATAGACGATAGCTGAGTAGTGACGTTAATTCCATGTGAATTAAAATTGACTATGGATTCTTCCGGACGGCATCTGTATTCTTTGTCTCAGTTTTGTGCTTGCAACCTTGTGAACCTACCCGCTGTTTCGATTGCCTGATTTTAGCGAAGGTATTGCCACGAAAGAAGACTTTTTATGACAAAACGAGTCTTAGTTGTTCCCCCTCCAATAGAAGGAGGTGGGCCAAGTAATGCGGTACTCCGGATGATTGCGGCACTTACTCCTTTTAATGTGTTCGTTACAACTCGTATGCTGTCTGCATGGCATGCTGCGCTTCTGAATGTAGGACTGGGTGTGCGTTTCGACGCGCTGCGAATTCTGCGTCTCGGACGTAGGATCGTTTTCCGCGCTGACGGATGCTATGACCGGGATGTTTTTGACCGGGAGGGTTATGCTTGGAACCCGGAATATGATAAGGCCAACAAGCGTATTAAGCAGGCGCTCGAGACAGTTGACTTTGTGATCTACCAATCCCTCTTCTGCAAGCGCCATCTCGATAAGCTCTCCAAAAGGCCTGATGGTACATTTGCCATATGCCATAATGGGGTCGATCTCGATGTGTTTACACCTTCAGGATGTTTTCCTAACGACATCCCGGTTGTGGGCGCAATTGGCAAATTCCGCCGTAACAGGATACGCACTTTGGGAGATATCGCCCGGCAGATCCCAATTGCTCATCGCTTGCTGCTGGTTGGTAGATTGGATGAGCAGTGTGCACGTGATTTAGCCGACTTAGAAGCGTGTGATAAACACTATGTAGTAGAGTATCATCCACATGTGATAGGAGATCAGGCATTAGCCAACTATCATCGGAGGATTGACTGTTATTTGCACCCGTTCTTGAGCGACTGGTGTCCAAATTCCGTTGTGGAAAGCCTAGCCTGTGGAACTCCAACCGTTGTCTGTGAAGGAACAGGGGGCAGCGAACTGGTAGCTGATGCTGGACTAGTTGTGAAGGCACATCGTCAGGATGACTATTCTATATTTACGGAGAGTTTTGCTGCTGCCGCCATGGAAGCTCTTAACAACAGAGATTTCTATTCGGTAAGAGCCCGAAGACACGCTGAAGAATCTCTCGATGTGAATCAGATGGCAGTGAGCTATCTAAAATCGTTGCTCAATGATGATTTTGTGTTGCAGTAGGAGATTTTCTTGAATTTGAAACGAATACTTCTGGCTGGTAGTTTTAAGTACGATTTTTATGAAGCTGCGCTTGCACAGGCATTTGAACGACTCGGCCATGAGGTTATCAAATTCCGCTGGGAGCCATTCTACGGCGAAGGTCTGATTGCCAGGCTCAGGAAGCGATGGTTAATAGGAAGAGCTTTTCAGCATCTTGGTGAGGCATTTGTTAGATGCGGTTACGACACCAGACCCGATGTCATCTTTGTACAACGCGGTGTTGTATTCGGCCCCAGCATACTGCGGAAGATTAAAGATAGGGTGCAAGCCCCTCTTGTATCATATAACAATGATGACCCATTTGGACATCAAGCACAGATGCGGTTATGGAGAAATTTTGTCGCTTGCATTCCTCTTTATGATCTACATTTTGTGTATCGAAACATCAATGTTTCTGAGTACTATGAGCATGGCGCTCAGCGTGTAGAGGTTTTGCTTCCATATTACATACCCGAGCTTCATTACCCGATCGATCTGACGCCCCAGCAGCAAGATGAATTAGCCACCGATGTCATATTTGTTGGTAATCCTCAAGACAAAGAGAGAGTAAGATACTTTGATGCGTTAGTAACAGCCGGGATTAAGCTGAAAGTTTATGGGATGGGTTGGCAGCATTATCTGCGCTTGCACCCTGAGCTAGAGGGAGCTATATATCCGGCAGTTTGGGGAATAGACTATACATACGCTATGCGAGCTGCAAAGCTTGCATTGGCGCTGTTTTCTAAAACGAACCGCGATACTTATTCGAGGCGAGCTTTCGAAATACCGGCCATTGGGACTTGCATGGTTTCGCAGCGAACAACAGATATGCAAGGATTCTTTCGGGAAGATGTCGAGGCTGCTTATTTCTCCAATTTTGAAGAACTTGTAGACAAAGTACAGCAATTGCTACAAGACGATGCTCGTCGTTGTCAACTTGCTCACCAGGCTAGAACACGGGTAACAACAATTGGAGCAAGTGTCGACGATCGTGTACGCCAGATTTTGTCAGCGGTTGATACTTTGATATAGTTCCAACTCTGTTGATAGAAGGAAATGATGCGAATTGTTCAAATTGTGCCCCATTACGTCCCCTCCTATTATTTCGGTGGAGTTTTGCATGTCGCACATGCCTTGTCCAAAGCACTGCTCGTCCTGGAACATGAAGTTCGAGTCTGTACCACCAATCTGAAAGATCGCCGCTGTGATTTGGATGTTCCGGTTAGTCTGCCATGCCAGGTGGATGGCGTAACGGTGTATTACGAAGCCACAAGCCTCTCGCGCTATTGGGGTTTCTCGCCAACCCTGGCCCGGCAGATAAGACAACAGGTTGCCTGGGCTGATGTCGTGTTTATTCATTTCCACTACCAGTTCGCCAGCGTTGTGGGCGGTTGGATCTGTCGCTTGCTCCGTAAGCCCTACATTATTTTTACCCATGGAAGCTTAAATCGTGATGGTATTTCGCTACGTAGCCATACCCTCAAGCAGTTGTATCTGAGATTGTTAGAGCATGGCAATTTCCGACAGGCGTTGTTTGCTGCTTATCATTCGCAAGAAGAGCGTGAAAATTCTTTTTGCTTTGGCCGTTACCAGATCGTACCCAATGGAGTAGATCCACAGGCCTTTGAGCCATTGCCGGCTAAAGGCAGCTTTCGCGTTCAATATCCCGCGTTGCAAGATCGCTTGCTTATCTTGTATTTAGGCCGTCTCGACGCAGGCAAAGGGCTCGATCTGCTGCTGCCTGCCTTTCGACACCTGGTAGATCGGTGTTCAGATGTGCATTTAGTACTGGCTGGCGGGGATGAAAAAGGCTATGAAAGCAGCCTGCAGCAGATGGTATCCAATCTACAGATTCAGGAGCATGTTACCTTCACCGGCTTGATCGGCGGCGATCTCAAGTTGGCTGCCTTACAAGATTCCGACATCTATGTGCTGCCCTCTCGCTCTGAGGGTTTGAGCATTGCGATGCTCGAAGCTATGTACATGGGCTTGCCGGTTATTGTCAGTGATCGGGTAGGTCTGTGGCGTGCCATCGAGGCTGAACGTTGCGGGCTTGTCGTCCCCCTGGATGTCGCCCCCTTGGCTGATGCGCTGTTGTCTATGGCCACACAACCAAATCGGGCAGAAATGGGTGCGCACGCGGCAGAACTGGTTCAGACACGGTATACTTGGCCCACAATCACTCAAAATCTGCTTGCACGGCTAGAAAACTCCCTGTCTCTCTGATGGCTACCTGGTCTTTAACCTCTAAACAATCAATGCTCTGTAATGTCCTGGCTGACAGATCGCCTCGCGAGCGCGCGACGGCAGTCCGCCAGCTACTTGACACACTGGAAGATGAAGCCATCTTCGATCTGGCACAGACCAATCAGGTGGCACCTCAGATCGCCCATGCTCTACTGGATACTCTGGGAGACAAAACTCCATCTCACTGGTATGATATTCACGAGAGCAATCACAAACGACTGGCGGCCTACCTGGCTGAATTAGACACCATCGCTGCCGGACTGGCTGCTGAGGGTATCACTATCGTAGCACTCAAGAATGGTGGCATTGCGCGCGGCATTTACCCATGCCCAGGATGTTGCCCGATGGGCGACCTCGATACACTGGTGGAGTTGCGTCATTTTCGCCAGGCGCACAATACTATCCTGTCACAAGGCTACCAGCTCCAGTTTCGTAGCGCACTCGAGGAAAACGACATTGAGGCTGCCATCGCGCAGGGCAGCGCTGAGTATTGCAAAATACTTCCCGATGGCGAAAAATTGTGGGTCGAGTTGTTGTGGCGCCCGGTAGATGGGCGTTGGATCCGGCCCGACCAGGAGCCCCGCGCCGAAGAATTCATAGCACGCTCTATCTCGATTCCTGGCACAGCCGTGCGTCTGCTCTCACCCGAGGACAATTTATTGCAGGTATGTTTGCATACCGCTAAACATACCTATGTCCGCGCCCCCGGCTTTCGTTTACATACCGATGTCGATCGCATTGTCTGCCGCCAGACAGTGGATTGGGATGTTTTTCTGAAGCGTGCAATAGCTCTGCAGGTCAAAACAGCGGTCTATTTCTCACTGGCTATCCCGGCAGCGTTATTCGACACGCCTATTCCTCAGCCGGTGCTTGCGGCACTGAAGCCGGCAGCCTGGAAAGAGCATGTGCTCACAAACCGGCTTAATAAGGCTGGTCTGTTCAACCCGCATGAAAAGAAGTTCGGCAAGCTGGGTTACATTGTTTTTAACATGTTGTTGTATGATGATTTGGCAGGCCTGATGCGGAGCATCTTCCCGAGCAGAGAGTGGATGAAGGCGCGCTACAGATTCCGGTCGGACTGGTTGCTACCGTTTTATCATCTGCGGCGGTTGATCGATCTGACTTTTCGAAGGATGCAGACGTGAGTTTTTACCGGCGTACGGGTAAGCGTATTCTCGATCTTGGCTTGACAGGCCTGGGAGTCTTGTTAACCTTGCCTGTTTTGAGCATCTTGATGGTCTTGGTGCGCATAAAGATGGGATCACCCGTCTTCTTTGTACACCAAAGAATTGGCCAGGACGGGAAAAACTTTATGCTTCTCAAGCTCCGAACGATGACCGATGCGCGAGACGTGGAAGGCAATCTTCTGCCGGATGCCGATCGGCTGACGGGGTTTGGGCGCTTTCTGCGCAGCACGAGTCTCGACGAACTGCCAGGGCTCATCAATGTGCTGCGAGGCGATATGAGCCTGGTCGGGCCACGTCCACTGCTGCCCCAATATCTCGATCGCTACACGCCGGAACAAAGGCGTCGGCATGAAATAAAGCCCGGCTTTACCGGCTGGGCGCAGATCAATGGACGCAATGCCATTACCTGGGAAGAACGGTTTGCCATGGATGTCTGGTATGTCGATCATCTGTCTTTGTGGCTGGATTTGAAGATTCTGGCCCTGACCCCCATCAAAGTGCTTCGACGGGAGGGGATCAGCCAGCCAGGGCACGACACTATGCCCGAATTCATGGGCTCCCATTATCAGGAATAGGTCAATGGTCAACATTCTCTTCACCAGTGTGGGGCGCCGTGTCGAGCTATTGCGCGCCTTCCGCAATGCATACAAGCATTTGGGATTACCCGGAAAGATCGTCGCGGTAGATATGAGTCCCCTGGCCCCTGCTCTTCAGGCCGCGGATGTGCCGCATATCGTACCACGGCTCGATGCACCGGATTATATGCCCACGCTGCTTCAAATCTGTGAGCGCGAAGCAGTTGATGCTATTTTCCCGCTCATCGATCCCGATATTCCCACGCTGGCTGCTCATCATGAAGCCATCGAGGCAACCGGCGCGCGATTGGCTGTTGTCTCATCTTCTTCGGCAAACATTGCCGGTGATAAATGGCTGACGTACGAGTTTTTTCAGCGAATCGGCCTGACCACGCCATGTTCCTGGCTGCCGGGGCAATATGATCTGGGCCCGGACGATTATCCATTGTTTATCAAACCCCGGAGAGGCAGCGCGGCAAAAGGAACCTTTAAGGTACGTAACGAACAAGAACTGACCTTCTTTTCCGAGTATGTTCATGAGCCGATTATTCAAGAGTATCTTCCCGGCCCAGAAATTACCTGCGATGTTATTGTCAGCCTGGAGGGTGAGTTTCTATCGGTCGCCCAACGGAGGCGCATCGAGGTGCGATGGGGAGAGGTAGCAAAAGGGATAACCGTATACGAACCAGACATTGGTAAGGCATGTGCCAGGATAGCCGCAGAACTACCCGCTGTTGGGCCGATCACTGTGCAGGGGATGATGAAAGATGGTATCTTCTATTTCACCGAAATCAATGCGCGTCTGGGAGGAGGAGTGCCGCTGGGCATTGCTGCCGGTGTCGATGGGCCTCGCTGGCTGTTGGCACGCCTGGCCAACATCGACATCGAGATTCCCCCACTCGGCTCTTATCAGGTGGGCCTTTGCATGACACGCTTCGACGACTCTTTTTTCTTATCTGAGGATCAAGTTGAGCAGATGGAAAGCAATTGCCTTTGATCTGGATGATACACTCTATCCTGAAAAGGCGTTCGTACTGAGTGGCTTCCAGGCTGTCGCAAATTGGGCAGAGCAACACCTCAACATCCCATCTCAGCAGGGATATGCCGGGCTGATACAGCTTTTTGACCAGGGTGTGCGGGGCGACACGTTCAACCGGTGGTTAGCGATCCATCATCTGCCGCATGAAGACTTTACAGCCAGGCTTGTCGCGGTCTACCGGGATCACATCCCCACCCTCGATCCCTTTGCCGACGCTGTCAATTTACTGGAGACATTGCATGGGCGGTATCGGCTGGGTATTGTCAGTGATGGTTACCTTGTTGTTCAACGGAATAAGCTTGCAGCATTGCAACTGGGTCATTATTTTGACGCAGTTGTCTTCTCTGATGAATGGGGACGTGAAGCGTGGAAACCCAGTGTCAGGCCGTTTGTTGCTGTCCTTGAAGGCCTGGGGGTAGCAGCCGATGAGGCAATATATATCGGGGATAACCCGGCAAAAGATTTTCTTGGTGCTCGACAGGTTGGCATGACCACTATCTGGGTTAAGAGACCCCAGGGTGAGTATAGCAGCAATTGCCCACCTACCGATCACCATATGCCCCATTTCACCATAGGATCTTTATCAGAAGTTCTCACGATCATTGAAGAAACATGAAGCAGAACCTGTGATGTATCTGTTCCCAAGCTTCCCTTCATTGCTCAGGAATGGCGGTTAAATAACTTTCCCGGTTGAGCTTGCACTAAGGGCTATCGTTAATCAATTCTCATTCCTCAACGCTCAGCACCATTTTTAAGGACGTTCTTGTGACCCAACGAATCTATCTATCCCCACCCCACATGTCCGGCGAAGAGTTAGTGCAGGTCCAACAAGCCTTTGCGGATAACTGGATCTCGCCTGCGGGGCCACACCTGGCGGCATTCGAGAAGAAATTTTGTGAGTATATAGGCGTGGCGCACGCAGTTGCGTTGGGGTCAGGAACAGCCGGCATTCACCTGGCACTTCTGGGCATCGGGGTTCAAGCCGGCGACGAAATATTCGTTTCCACACTAACATTTGCCGGAAGTGTGAACCCTATTGTGTATATCGGCGCCAAACCGGTTTTCATCGATAGTGAACCGGTTTCGTGGAACATCGACCCGGCGCTGCTGGCGGATGCACTACAAGCGCGGGCCAAGACGGGCAAACTGCCCAAAGCGATCATCGTTGTCCACCTTTACGGACAATCCGCCGATATGGATCCGATTATTGACGTCTGTGCTCACTATGGTATCGCCGTGATCGAGGACGCTGCGGAGGCTCTGGGAAGCCGCTACCACGGACGGCATCCGGGCACCATAGGAAGAGCCGGCGTATTCTCGTTTAACGGCAATAAGATTATCACGACATCCGGCGGCGGCATGTTGGTCTCGGATGATAAGGAGCTGGTTGAGTATGCGCGTAAGCTTGCCGGGCAATCTCGGGAGCCCGCTGTGCACTACGAGCATACTGAAATTGGCTACAACTATCGGATGAGCAACATTCTGGCGGCTATCGGCTATGGTCAGATGGGAGTCATCGAAGAGCGCGTTAGACGCAAACGCGAGATTTATGATTACTATCAAACACATTTAGGTGATATACCGGGACTGAATTTTACCGGTGAGATGTCTTACGGTAGACATACGCGCTGGTTGACGGTTATATTGATCGATCCGGAAATATTCGGCGCGGATCGGGAGCAAATCCGCCAGATGCTCGAAACCCACAACATCGAATCGCGCCCGCTGTGGAAGCCGATGCACCTTCAGCCGGTATTCCAGGGTTACGAGACGATTGGTGGGGAAGTAGCGAAAACTTTATTCGATCACGGGCTCTGTTTGCCTTCCGGAACGGCCCTTACCGACGACCAGCTCGCTCGCATCGTGTCGCTGATCCGGGAGATGGCAGTGCAGGTGTAGGGGAATTGCTCGATTATGCGGATGAACAGGTCGATGGGAGGCGGTGATCTGATCCCGGTTCACCCAAAACTGTAACCTGTTGACCGCAAACTATTAGTTCGAGGAGATTGTACAACCATGCGTGTGCTGGTAATGGGTATTTCCGGGATGCTGGGCCACAAGCTGTGGCAGGTTTTCAAGCCCCGCTTCGAGACATGGGGGACGACGCTGGGCAGCTTTGCCGAGCTGGAGCCGTTCGGCGATCTGTTCGAGCGGGAGCGGGTACTGACTTACATCGACATTCTGAACGCCGAC
>JAFGLD010000090.1 GCA_016928235.1 Anaerolineae bacterium
ATGGGCTTCTCGTGATAAGGGATTTGGTATTCACCTCTTTCTTACCACGAAAGCCCTTTTATCGTCCAGTTTTGGCGAAGGTATTGTAACGCTGAACCTTACGCTCCACGCAGAAAAGCCTCCATAAACACATCTAGCTGCCCATCGAGAACAGCCAACGTGTTAGCAGTCTCATGCCCTGTGCGATGGTCCTTGACCATCTGGTAAGGATGCAAAACATAGGACCGTATCTGATTGCCAAAGTTGGCATCGACATAATCCCCCTTAAGAGCTACGCGCTCGGCCTCCTGGCGTTGATGCGCCATCTCCAAGAGCCGTGCACGCAGCACACGCATGGCGCTCTCGCGGTTTTGTGTCAAAGACCGCTCGTTCTGACAACTGACAACAATGCCGGTTGGCTTGTGTGTGATCCGGATCGCCGTCTCATTTTTCTGGACATTCTGCCCTCCAGCCCCACTCGACTTATATGTATCGATGTCCAGATCGTTAGGATTGATATCGACTTCGACATCGCCATGAACATCGGGCCAGACTTCCACCAGGGCAAATGACGTGTGACGCCTGTGAGACGAGTCGAAGGGAGAAAGCCGGACGAGACGATGCACGCCCCGCTCCGCTCGCAAATAACCATACACCCAATCGCCGCTGATCGTCATTGTCACGCTCTTGATCCCTGTTTCATCCCCCTCACTCCGGTCAAGCGTTTGCGTCTTATACCCATGCAACTCGGCCCATTTTAGATACATACGCTCAATCATCTGTGCCCAATCCATCGCATCTACACCACCTGTACCCGCATGGATAGCCAGGATAGCACCTTCGCCATCGTAATCGCCGGACAACAAAGTGATAAGTTCCAACTGCTCAAACAAGCGACCCAATTCATCAACTTCAACAGCAATCTCAGCCTGGATCGTATCATCGTTCAGATGCGCCAATTCAAGTGCATCATTGATGCGGATCATAACGCCATCCCATCTTTCCAGCTCGGACCGCATCTGAGCAGCTTTTTGCATCAGAGCCTGGGCAGCACGTGCGTCATCCCAAAAACCCGGCTCGCTTGACTGAGCTTCTATCTTCGCTAACTCGACTCGCTTTTCGGCTAAGTCAAAGACGCTCCATGAGATTCTGTATTCTCTCAGACAAATGGTTCAGTTCACCAATTAAAGCATCCACAAGATGTCACTCCTCAACAAAATAAGTTCGTTACTCAAACAAACTGTCGACAAAAGCCTGGGCATCAAATGGCAGAAGATCATCCAACCCCTCCCCTACCCCAACATAGCGAACCGGCAATCCAAGCTCATGACCAACAGCAAACACCATACCACCACGCGCAGTGCTATCCAGCTTGGAGATGATTACACCCGTGACACCAATATCATCTTTGAAGTGTTTTGCCTGAGATAATGCATTCTGTCCTGTCGTCCCATCTAAAACAAGCCAGACCTCGTGCGGGGCTTCATGGACATTCTTTTCGGCAACGCGACGCACTTTCTTCAACTCTTCCATGAGGTTGTACTTCGTATGCAGTCGCCCGGCAGTGTCGACGATTAGCAGGTTGTAACCCCGCGCCCGTGACGCCCGCAGGGCATCGTAGGTCACAGCCCCCGGATCACTGCCGCTCTGTCCTGCAATCACAGGTACGTTCAATCGCTCTCCCCAGGTCTGCAGTTGCTCGATCGCTGCCGCCCGGAATGTATCGGCAGCGGCAAGCATTACCTTCCAATCATCCTCGACAAACTGCCTGGACAACTTGGCAATGGTCGTCGTCTTTCCTGAACCATTAACACCCACAACCAGGATCACGTTGAGCAAGCGTTTGCGATCCAGCGAAGGGATTGTATGGGGGGGCAATAGTTCCAGCAATGTCTCCTTGAGAGCCGTTTCGAGTTGACTGCGTGTGGTCAACCCTTCGTCACTCACGCGCTTTTTTAGATTGGACGTGACCATCAAAGCAGTCTGCACGCCTAGATCGGCCTGCACGAGTGCCGCTTCGAGATCATCCCACACGCTTTCGTCTAACTCTGTTACGCCTAAAAGTGTTGCAATCCGGCCCACGAAAGCCTGCCGGGTTCGATTGAGGGAATTACGGAACACGTTTCATTCATCTCCTGTTCAAAAGCCCGGCGATTATACCACAAATTGAGTGGATTCCGTGAGACCTCCGCAATAGATCAGCAGACTCGTCACTCTCGATGATCCGGGAGATTGACTGCTCGACATCACAACAGGCGGGACGCTATGAACTGGTCATCGAAGCCAATGACGCTTTTCAACTCGCGCAGAGCGATGCCCGGAGTTCAGTCGAACTGCAAAGCATCCTGTGCATCCACTCGCGCTCTAGGCTATAATGTCATCATCATTTGAAGCCTCCAAATACTTACAACAGGATACCAATCCGTGAGCCACTTGACTCACCTCGATAAGACCGGACAGGCCAGCATGGTTGATGTTGGCCACAAACCCGACACTGAACGATTAGCCATTGCGCGAGGTCGCGTTACCATGAGCCATGATACTCTGGCACTCATCCAACAGGGCGCGCTCCAAAAAGGCGATGTTCTGGCTGTGGCGCGCATCGCCGGCACAATGGCGGCCAAGCGCACAGCAGAGCTGATACCTCTCTGCCATCCCCTGCCTATCACACACATCGATGTCTCCCTGTCGATCGATGAAGCGGACTCGGCCATCCTGATTGAGGCCAGCGTCAAAACTGTCGGCAAAACAGGGGTCGAAATGGAGGCTTTGACGGCCGTCTCTGTTGCAGCACTTACTATCTACGATATGGCCAAAGCCGTTCAGCGTGATATGCAGATCGAAGCCATTCGCCTTGTCGAAAAGCACGGTGGGCAATCCGGCGATGTGGTATTGGAATAGATCGTAACGATGCTTATCAACGTTCGCTTCTTTGCAATTCTCCGCGACCGGGCAGGAATGGATCACATGGACATGGAGCTGGCAGAGCCCACCAGTGTCAAAACATTCCTGGAGCTGCTTGCCGAAGACATCCCTAAGCTCCACCCCCTGATCACGACTACATTGGTCGCCATCAACCAGGAATACGCCTTCCCGGATACTATCATCCAAGACGGCGATGAGGTTGCCCTCTTTCCCCCTGTTAGCGGCGGTCATGTAACCGTCTGGCCCGAATATTTCGCGATCACACAACACGCGCTCGACATTGATGGGATTGTCAGCCGGATCACCGATTCTCAAACCGGCGCGACCTACCTGTTCGTCGGAACGGTGCGCGGCATCACACAACATGACAAGGGGCGGCTGAGCACCGAGCACCTGGTTTACGAAGCCTACTCACCAATGGCCGAGCAGAAGCTGCGCCAGATAGCCGAGGAAATCCGGCAAAGATATCCCAAAGTCCAGGGGATAGCAATCGTGCAGCGGATCGGGAAGCTGGCGATTGGAGAGACGACAGTCCTGGTTGCCTGCGCCGCGGGACACCGTAAAGACGGTTGTCTCGAAGCGGCTCAATATGGCATCGACCGCCTGAAAGAGATCGTCCCAGTTTGGAAGAAAGAGATCAGCCCCGGAGGAGAGGTCTGGGTTGAGGGGCATTACCATCCCACCCCAAGTGATGTTCGGATAGTAAAACCCCAACCCTTGCCGACGGGAAGGCAGACAGAAGAAACGCTGTCCTTCACATTGAAATGCTCAACATGCGATCGGCAGTATCCCTGGACATCGGCTCAAGTCCACTGTTCATGTGGCAGCCCGTTGGAACCGGCAAACACACCGCGCTTCGATGAGAGGCTTATTGTCCGGCAAGCCGCTTCAATGTGGCGTTATCGATCGCTGCTCATGCCGTCAGGAGTGGCGTGTGTTACGCTAGGCGAAGGCTGGACACCACTTATCACCGTCGAAGCTCTGGAGAGGGTCATTCATCTCAAAATGGAAAGCCTGAACCCAACCGGATCTTTCAAAGCTCGTGGCGCATCGATGCTGGTCAGCCTGCTCAAGACACAGCGCATCGGACGGATCCACGACGACTCCTCCGGAAACGCAGGGGCTGCACTGGCGGCTTACGCGGCACGAGCCGGGTTGTCTGCGCGGGTATATGTCCCGGATACTGCCGCGCCCCACAAGCTTGCCCAGATCGAGCTATATGGCGCACAATTATACCGTGTCGCAGGCCCGCGTGAGGCAGCAACACAGGCCGCCCAACAAGCATCGAACAATGGTACATCGTTCTACGCAAGCCATGTCTACAACCCCTCCTTTATCTCGGCCTACAAATCGACCGCCTATGAGTTGTGGGAACAATTAGATCACCGGGCCCCAGATATCATCGTCATGCCTGTAGGCCATGGCACACAACTGCTGGGTATAGCTGCCGGCTTCAACGATCTACTCCAGGCAGGTATCATCGATCATCTACCAAGATTAATTGGGGTGCAAGCACAAGCCTGTGCACCCTTATGGTATCTGTCCAAACACAGTACACAATACGGCGATCCGCCAACCGCTCTTCCTACGCTTGCTGATGGCATCCACATCTCACATCCAACCAGGGGCAAGCAGGTCATCGATGCTATTAACAGCAGTGATGGAGAGATCATCGCCGTCAGTGAAGCGGAAATTCGCCAGGGCATCAAGGCATTGGCGTACATGGGCATACTCGTCGAGCCCACCAGCGCTGTCGTATGGCCTGCGTTACAACAGATTACCGTTCAACGCTCAAGAGATGCTACAATCGTCCTGATCATGACGGGTTCCGGTCTTGGTTGGAGAATGGAAGGCTGTCATCCTTACAGCGACAACCAAAGGTCATAGAGATGAGAGGGTGGGGAAAAGCACGGCCCTCATGAGAAATTATCAGACATTGGGTAGGAACCTCCAGTCATCGATCAGAAATCGTTGGTCAACACCCATCGAGATATGTATCCAAAATGGCTTTGGTCATTTTTCATTGCAACCGAAAGGTCCAAGACTATGCGCCGTGTTGTCATAACAGGAATCGGAATAATCAGTCCATTAGGACACACTGCTCAAGAAACATGGGAAGCCATCAAAGACGGTCGTTCCGGAATAGGCCCCATTACGCTTCTGGATGTCAGCAATTTCGAAGTCAAACATGCCGCCGAAGTCAAGAACTTCGACCCCACAACTGTACTTGACCGCCGTGAAGCGCGGCGCCAGGACAGATTCGAATGGTTTGCCAACGCCGCGGCAACAGAAGCATTACGACACAGTGGGCTCGAAATCACCGAGGAGAACAATTCAAGAATAGGGGTGGCTATCAGCAGCGGAATAGGCGGCCTAGCAACCCTGGAAGAGCAGGTAAAGCTGCTCCAGGCCAAAGGGCCAAGAAGCCTGAGCCCGTTCGGGATACCCAGAATTATGGGCAATGGAGCCGCAGGCTCGGTTAGTATCCTCAACAAAATCCACGGCCCATCCTTTTCGGTGGCATCTGCCTGTGCCTCCGGAGCAGACGGTATTGGCACGGCAACTCTGCTGATTCGCTCCGGCATCGTCGATGTGATGATAGCGGGCGGTTCGGAAGCCCCTATTACAGGACTGGGCATAGGAGGATTCGAACGGATCGGCGCAGCCAGCCTCCGCGATTCTGAGACACCATCACCCTTCAGTCATGATCGTGATGGCCTGATAGTCGGCGAAGGCGCAGGCATCCTAATTTTGGAGAATCTGGAACATGCCCGTGCCCGGAAAGCTGACATTCTCGGCGAGATAATCGGGTATGGCGCCTCTGCTGACGCGCATCACATCACCGCCCCCACAGAAGACGGTAGTGGAAGCGCGAAGGCCATAAAATACGCCTTGGAAAACGCAGGTATATCGCCGGGAAATGTCGACTACATCAATGCTCATGGGACGGGAACCCAACTCAATGACGAGGCCGAGACCAACTCTATCAAATTAGCATTGGGAACACACGCCTACAATATCCCTATCAGCTCAACGAAAAGTATGACTGGCCATATAATGGGGGCCACTGGAGCCATCGAGGCCATTTTCTGTATTCAGGCAATTCGTGATGGTATCATTCCCCCAACAATTAACTATCGAGGCCCCGATCCGGTCTGTGATCTCGACTACGTTCCTAATAAGGCCAGAGAAAAGGAGATCACAATAGCTATGAGTAATTCTTTTGGCTTTGGGGGCCACAACGCGGTGTTAATATTCAAGGCATTCAAGAATTAGGAATGAGAAGTGATTAACTTACCCATCCATAGCAGTCTCAACCGGGAAAGTTATCGAGTCGCCATACCTTAGGAACTAAATTATCTAAACATGACAAACACCCTCGATCTCAGTCAATTGCAGCAAATCACAGGTATCCAGTTTCGTGACGAGCATATTCTGGAGCACAGCCTGACACATCCTTCCTACCGCAATGAACATCCCGGCCTCAAGCTGCAAGACAATGAACGGTTGGAATTTCTCGGTGATGCTGTCCTGGACTTTATCAGCGGAGAGTGGCTGTATGAGCGATATCCGGACGGCTCAGAAGGCTATCTGACTCGTTTGAGATCCGCCCTCGTCAGGACAGAGACACTCGCCGGATTTAGCATCCACTTCAGCCTCGATCAGGCCCTTTTGCTGGGACGCGGTGAGGAAGAACACGGTGGGCGGCAACGAGCAAACAACCTCTGTGCCGTGTTCGAGGCTTTTGTCGGCGCTATTTATCTCGATCAGGGTATACAGGTCGTGCGCGATCTGGTGTTTCCTTTCTTCGAGGAAGCGCTGGAGACCATCCTGCAGCACGACTTGCACAAAGACCCCAAGAGTCTGCTTCAAGAATGGAGCCAGGCCAATATAGGGCTGACTCCGAGCTACCAGACCATCGACACTCAGGGGCCCGATCACGCCAAGCTCTTTACAGTGGCTGTATATCTTGGGGATAAACGCTATGGGGAAGGCCGCGGAACAAATAAACAGTCTGCCGCACAAGCAGCAGCACAGCAAGCCCTTGAGATACTGAAGTCGTCGCCCGAATCATGAAGAGGTTACTGGTTACCGGTGCCGGCGGGAACCTTGGCAGACCCCTATCAACTTTGGCTGCTTCCCAGTTCGACACAACAAGCATCTACTATCACCATTCGACAGTTGGGGGCGGCAACCCTGTTCAGCTCGATCTTCGGGAAGCCCAGGCGGTCACAGCCCTGATTAACACTATCCGCCCCGATGTTATCATCCACGCCGCCGCTTCAGAGCGAAGCGATGATATGGTCGAGACCAACCGCGTCGCCGCGATCAACATCAGCCAATCCGCGCAAGAAACAGGGGCCCGCCTGATTGCGATCTCGACGGATTTGGTCTTCGATGGGACGGCTCCACCCTACGACGAAGAGGCTCACCCTACCCCACTCAGCCCTTATGGTCGCGTCAAGGCCGAGAATGAACAACGCTTTCTGTTGTACAACAACTGCCTGATCGTAAGAACAAGCATCATCTACGATCTGCATCCATCCAACAACCAGGTCAAATGGCTCCAGGGATTGATCGAGAAAGGACAGTCTATTCCTTTGTTTGTCGACGAAATCAGGCAACCAATCTGGGCCTGGAATCTGGCCGCCGTCTTGATCGAACTGGGTAACAGCCCGGTAACCGGCGTTATGAACGTTGCAGGGCCGCAAAGCCTGAGTCGATGGCAATATGGATGTGCCCTACTAAGCGCCATGGGGCATCAACCAGAGTTACTGGCACAACCTGTCTACGCAGCACAGATTGCCCCGCAACGCCCACGAGACTGCACACTTAGCCTCAGCAAGGCTCGCTCCACACTCAAAACACACTTACTCGACCTGAACACAGCATTGGCGTTAGCCAGAGAAAAGCTCCGGCTATCAGGGCCAACCAACCTCAACAACAACCAGTCGATGATCTGAAGCGGCACTGTCAACCTGGCGAGAATCGATTGGGATAAGTCCTCGCACAAGAACATAGTCATGGCGAAGCGTAGGATTGCGCGAAGGGGCCGTGAAACCTTGTTCAATGCCCAACGTAATATTCGGATCCACAAAGCCATTCGCCAGGAGCTGCTGATAGACAACATCATCAGGGGAAGCGCCCAAGTCGGCAGCCAAAACAACCGGACCGGCTTGACTATCCAAAGCAAGATTGAGCAGCACTGCCAATTGCTGAAGGCGATCTTCTTCCTGTCCTGGGCTTAACTGCGTCCCGAGTACTGTCACATAACGCCCCGTCGCCGGATCGCCCACCAAAACACGGAAGGCCCCTTTCTGAATCCCTGGGCCCGGCAAAAGCGTCTGGTGTTGCTCGCCGATTGGCCACTTTGAAAGAATGGCAATTCCGGACAAACCTTCGACGGTTGGTTGGAAATACTGATACATGCGAAGCCGACGCGCCAGGAACTGAACCTGATCAACCCCATACCCAACCGGTCTGCCGGCATCGACTTCCTGCAGCACAACCACATCCGCCAGGCCTGCCTCAATCGTCCGGGCAATCAACTCAAGCCGGAAATTCTGCCCTGCGTCATATCCTTCATTGATATTATACGTAGCAACACGCAACGTATTGCCCGTCGTCATCGTTGGGCTGGAGCCCAGACCGCTCAGCATCAAACCAAACACTGCCATCGGCACCACAAATGTGATCGGCACTCCCTTCGGCACAACTACAGGCGCCTCCCACAAGTCTTCTTCATGCCACCACAGCCGCGGGAACGTCAGCAAGACCACTGCCACAACGATGATGATCAGCCCTTGATCTTTCAGCCACAAGAAAGTCCTTGCATACTCGAATGTCAGGCTATAGGCATACACCAGCAAGGCGAGGACAAACATCCCTAAACTAAAAGATGGGCCGACTTGCTCGATCTCGGTGATCTCAGACGCGCTCGGTATCCACCACAACGAAAGAACCGCGACAAACTGCGCAACAATCAGGATGCCGGCAGCGGCCGGGCCACCAAGTCGATTTCCTAAAATAATCGTCAGAAGCAGCACAAACATCCAGACCCAACCCCGCAAGTGCGCATCAAACAGCCCCAGCGTGTGCCCAATCAGCTTTCGAACAGAGGGCAGCAGAGGAAGCGCCGTCACGAGGATCAGCCAGGGCACCAAACCCGCGTAAGACACACCGGTCCAACGCGCTATGACACCCGGCATACTCAGAAGCAGGGTCTCGACTACCCAGAATCCTCCGATTGCCAATCCGCCCCAAACGGTCAAAAAGGCAGGCTCATAAGGTTCCTGCCGCGTGGAACGGCGAGCTGCAAGACTGGCCAGAATAGCAACAGCCGACAAAAACACCTGGACACCTAGCCAGGGTATCCCCAGCGTACGGGTACCCATAGGGATCTCCAACATAATGACTCGAAGAGATAAATCATAGGTATCCAATGCTCGCAAAAGTTGATCAATTGTGATGCCAACGACGATTGAGGAAATCCAGGCACGCCAGTTGGCGCGCAGCAGCGACGCAAAGTAAACGCCGGCAAACCCGACCAACGCCACTCCAGCATAAAGACGAAGAAAGGAAAGATTCAAAGAGATTAACAATCGAGCAACCGCGACCAATATTGCACTGATCATGAGTGTTCGAGGAAGCGCCGCGCGAGTTCGTGGGGAAAACCAGGGCAAAACAAGCGCCACTATCAAAGCCAGATGCGAGTTAACGATTACCAGGTCAACCTGCCTGGCGGCCAGAGCACCACCAGCCATGCTCAACAAGATCGCAAACACAACACGTATCGCCTGGATAAAAAACAAGACCACCAGGCTACTTTCGATCAATCTAAAAACACGTGCTGCTCCCATAAAGAATCTTCTCCCTACTAGTGTATCAGGTTAACCATACCGGCTATAATCAATCTCAATACTTGGAGGATAAATCAATGCCTTTAGCAGACATCATCCTTACACATGGAACTGTCGTTACAATGGGTCAATCATACACGATTATCCCAGATGGTGCGGTTGTCATCCAGAGTGACACGATCATCGCCATTGGGACAAGTGAGCAAATCGCTCGTGAATACCAGGCCACCGAGACAGTTGACTGTCGAGGACAGGCCATTATTCCCGGCCTAATCAACGCCCACACACATGTTCCCATGACACTTCTGCGCGGCCTGGCAGATGATAGACGGCTTGATGTTTGGCTCATCGGCTACATGATGCCGACAGAACGCGAGTTTGTGAACCCCGATTTTGTCCGTCTGGGCACCCTGCTGGGCTGTGCCGAGATGATCAAATCGGGCATTACGACCTTCAACGACATGTACTACTTCGAAGATAGCGTCGCAGCAGCCACCGTTGAAGCCGGCCTGCGTGCCATTTGCGGTCAAACCGTTCTCAAATATCCTACGCCGGACGCGGCGAGCTATGAAGAAAGTCTTCAGTCTTGCCGAGACTTTATCATCAAGTGGAAAGGGCACTCCCTCATCATACCGGCAGTTGCGCCCCACGCACCCTACACCTGCACACCTGAGATTCTACAGGCATGCGCCTCGCTGGCCACCGAGTTCGATGTGCCCCTTCACATCCACATCAGCGAAACATCTCTGGAGGTACTTGAAAGCCGCAAACAGTACGGAATGCCTGTCGTCCCCTGGGTCAAAAAGCAAGGTCTGCTGGACGCCAGGGTCATCGCCGCTCATTGTGTCCATGTGGACGACGGCGAAATGCATACACTCAAACATCATAACATTGGCGTCGCGCATAATCCAACCAGCAACCTGAAGCTGGCCAGTGGCATAGCCCCAGTTAGACGCATGCTCGAACTCGGCTTGAAAGTAGGAATCGGCACCGACGGATCAGCCAGCAACAACGATCTCGATCTCTTTGAGGAAACCCGGTTAGCTGCCCTGATCGCCAAAGTAGCAACCGACGACCCAACCACGCTGCCGGCAAAGATCGCCCTTGCAATGGCCACCAACATCGGTGCACAGGCGCTGCACATTGAGCATCTAACAGGCTCTATTGAGCCTGGAAAACGAGCCGACCTGGCCATCGTCGACCTTGAAAAACTACACAACTGGCCTCATTTCAACCGCGATCCCGAGGCAATCTACTCGCGACTCGTGTATGCGGCAAAAAGCTCCGATGTTCAACATGTCTTATGCAATGGACAATGGCTGATGCGCGATCGGCAGTTGCTCACAATCGACACAGAAACATTAACCCACCAAGCATCTGAAATTGCCCACAAGATCGACGTCTTCTTGTCTACTCGTGAAAACAACATTCTCTCCAAGCTTCTTGCTATTGGAGAGCTCCAACAGGAAGAAAGCTTCGAGATTCAGGTCAAAGTGCGCGTCGAGACCACCGAGCAAGCCCAACAGATCCTCGACCATCCTGGCGTCAGCATCACAAAGACATCACACTACCGCCAGCACGATACTTACTTTGGGTTTACTTCACCAACGGCCAGCTACATCCGCTACCGGGAAGATGATTATCTCGATGAGAGAGGCCATGTCTATAACCTTCGGGCCCGCCTTACTTTTACGGAAGATGGGCAAAAACAAGAGATCGACAAGGCCATACTTCTATCACGCTCACGCTATATATCCCCAGCGACTCGACCTCTGCGTTTTTACCGTGAATACTTCCAGGCCCAAATGGAACATACTATTGTCAAGGAACGTTGGCGCTGGCACACAGACTACAAAGGGCTACAGATCTACATCAACATCGATCAGATGATCGAGCCTCCTCAAGACTGCTACTATCTAGAGATCAAGAGCCGCACATGGTCACTGTCTGACGCCAAAGAAAAGGCAAACGCCATCTTAGAGTTGCTGGCTTACCTTGGTATTCAGGAATCGGCTCTCGTCACGGAGGAATATTTAACCTTGAGTCAGACTGAGCATTAGCCCTGTCTTACTCGGAATATCCACAGCGAGTCATAGCAATCTGTCAACCTGATTTTTGATGGGTGTGTCTCCTTATCGGTTGAAAAGCTTCCGCAGATTGTGTGAGCATAATCAGGCTCACCATAACAACCTGCGGAAGGTTGTGCTCAACCCATTTGAAATACACCCCCCTTTTGTAATCACTCAATTGTGCGTTGCTAACTGCTGAACAGTGCTGAGTTTCTGTCGTGACGCATTGCTTTATGCTGAACAGCCGCGCTCTCTTGTTTTGGACAGACCGCTGACAGATGGGTAGTTACCCCATTTTTACAGCTTGATCGATCGGGCAATCAGAGTCTTGCCCTTCAGCCTTCATCAAGAGCCAGGATGACGGGCTGATGGCAAAAAGCCCCCTACTCCACGCTCTCTCCGCGCTGGACGAAACGGAACCCATGACCTCTCACCGTAGCAATATATTGGTGTTCAGGATCCAGCTCTGCCAACCGATCTCGCAAACGGCGTACCAACGCATCGATAGCCTGCTCACTGATACCTACATCAGCTGCATCCGGCCAGACAAAATGAACAACATCATCCCGAGCACAAACGCCTCCGCTCTGCTCACACAGTAATTCCAGCAGGCGATACTGATAGAGCGATAGCTGAGGATCGAGTATCTTGCCATCGATCGTGACCTGCCGGGTATGAACATCGAGAATCAGACCGCTCGTTGATACAACCGGCTCGTCAATCGATAAAGGCACAGTAGCATCAGAGCCAATAAACTTTAACTTGACTGACAAAGCCACCTGGATCTCGTCACCCTCACTCAGCTCGCGGGGCCCTTCCAGCTTCACAGCATTAACATGGGTGCCGTTTTTGCTACCGAGATCTTCCACCCAATATGTTTCATCATCACGCCAAATTCGGGCGTGCTCACGCGAGACACTTCTCTCCGGAATAACAATATCACAGTTATCAGCACGTCCAAGCGTCAACTCATCCCTATGAATGACCCACTGCTGTCCACGCAGAGGACCATCAACCACCAGCAATATAGGCTTATCTTTGTTGGTTGTTCGTGTATTAGTCACTTACTCGCTCCCTTGACAAACTTTATAGGAAACGTTAATGTCTCGTTGATCATTATCACCCTGGCGTCCGCACAATGTCAGGTTGATTTCATGCCAAACCAAAATAGGTTCTAAAGGAGATTTCAGATGCTGCCGTCTCGAAAACCGGACAGCATGCTGCGGTCACGTTACCGCATTATTGAGACCGTTGGCCAGGGAGGAATGGGGTCGATCTATCAAGCCGAAGATACGCGCTTGACAGGACGCTTTTGCGCCATTAAAGAGATACAGATCAACCCCAAAACACCCCCATCCCATCAGAGTCAGGCTCGCGAACAGTTCCGGCGTGAAGCCAGCATCCTTGCACGCCTCGACCATCCTAATCTCCCTAAAGTATCCGATTTTTTCAGTGAAGGCAATAGAGACTACCTTGTTATGGATTTTGTGCGCGGTGATGACCTGCGCCAGAAGATCGAGGAAGCAAAAAGCAACGAAAGGTTCATACCTGAACGTCAGGTTATGGGATGGGTTGCCCAGCTTTGCGATGCGCTTTCGTACCTTCACAGCCAAAGCCCACCCGTGCTCCACCGAGATATTAAACCGGCAAACATCAAATTAACTCCTGATGGCCTGATCAAACTGGTCGATTTTGGGCTTGTAAAGCTCATGACACCCGACGAAGATCGTACTATCACCGTATTACAGGGACGCGGAACGGCATTTTACATTCCACTAGAGCAATACGGAGGCGATACAGGTCATACAGACATCCGTTCAGATATCTATTCACTGGGAGCAACTTTATATCATCTACTCACCAATGAGCCTCCCGCGGAAGCAAAGACACGTTTTCTAAAACCCAATGCGCTCGTCCCGCCCCGCTCCCTCAATCCACAGCTAACAACACGTACAGAACAGGCCATTCAATGGGCACTGTCCATGCATCCTGATGACCGTCCTCCTTCAGTCCAGACTCTACAGGATTTCCTTGTCTCAAAGGATCCGCTCAATTTGTTGCCCTCCTACGAGGACAGCACCGTCATCTCTCAAATTGCTCCTGTCAACCGCGCTCTTGGGGCAATCGCACTGGGACTACTGATTTTCTCTATCATGATAACATTCTTCTCACCGATGGTCCCCCCAATTCACTGATGAGGCCTGGGGCCACCGATCTAATGTGTAGAGGGTCAGCGTTATCAATCCAAGCCCCATCAATGCGCCAATCCAGGTCACAGTCCCTGCCCCAAAAACATCTCCAAGCATACTTCTCCACAAAGCCGCGCCTGGCCAAAGTAACACATAATAGTTATACCCAATCAGCCCAAATATGATCGTCGGCAGCGCCAGCAACAAGCCATAGTTGAAATTGCGACGGCTAATACCAAACACAAAGACAGCAGTGCCAATTACCCCCAGGCCAAATAACGACAACAGCAAATCGCCGACACCTACCACAGGAACATCCTCCGGTTCGGGATCCACAGGCGGAGGCGTAATCGTCACTGGTATGGGAGTCTCCGTCGGCGTGGGAGTCGTCGTTGGCCTGATATCCGGCGAAGACACCTCAATCGATACCTCACCGGTGTCACTGACAGTAATCCCAATCGTATCCGATTGAACAGCATCGCCGCTGGTAGCTGTGATTTTCAACTCCCCAGCCCGATCCAGCTTCCAACTAGCCTGTGCTATGCCATTAAAAGTCGTTACAGGTATCGCGTTGCTCAACCCTTCGTTGGTATAGTTTTGGATAAACTCGACTTGCGTCCCATCCGGTACAGGTCGCTGATTTCGATCCTGAATGATCCCTGTACTGACCAACAATACACCTCCTTTGGTAAGCACTGGAACCGACGTCGAGGTTTCACCTGACACTCCCTCCTGGCTGTAGGAAAGCTTGATAACCTGATCGGGATCCGGCGAGGTTGCCTTGACGATATTGTAGTTAACGCCGGCGACAGACACCGGAGAGGCCCCCGCAATTGGAATACCAAGAAACAAAGCGCGAGCCGCCACATCGACAAATGGCTCAGTATGGCCATAAAGGCCATAATAAGCAGCCAGCTTGGCGACCTCCGTCGAATCGAGATAATAAGGAGCCCCCATAGCCATCACAACAATCCGGGTACCAGGTTCAACAGGAGGAACAGCCAGAAACTGCTTGACTGCGCTCGACGATGGCACAGCCGCGCTCACATCCAGCATAACAAACACAACCCAGTCAGCAGCATCAAGCGCAAGGGACAGATTGTCCGGCGCAGGCGTTGCCTCTTCGGTACCAGCAACCTGCTGTGGGCCATGTTCCAGGTAACTTACCAGCTGCTCAAAGGGAAAGCTCTGAACATCAGAAGATGTCACCTGTTTACTACCCTGGGGACCATATAGCCGCAAGATTGCCAACTGCAACGCATTGACAGCGATCAGGGGGCGTGGCATACAATTGGCACACTGCAAGACAGTGCGCGCATCGGTAAATATTACAATCCGATCACCTTCCTGGGGAGATTCAAGTGGCTCGGATTGAGAAGACAACAACGTCAGCGCGCTCCGCGCAACACCAGAAGCCACTTCGGTGTGTTGACCCAACGCCGCGATTTCAGAAGAGGAAAAACGCTTAACAGCCTTGATGTCAAATTTCCCGCCATACAAATCGAGCTTCTTGCGAAGAATACGGCGAACAGAATCATCGACCCGCTCCTTGAATGCAGCATCGCCTTGATAGGTCTGGACGAAATATTCTAAGGTGTCGATGATGGTTTCCGTCTGATTAGCCACCACATCCTTACGGAAATCGCTCAGATATAGCAGATCGTTGCCGGCCATCAATGCATCATGGGCAATCCGGCGGCCAGGAAAGGTATCCTCCTGGCGATCATACAAACGCCGAACGCCTCGCATTCCAAGAGAATCACTGACGATCAAGCCACCATTCGATCGCCATGAAGCAATCGGCTCTAACTTCAGCAATTCCTGTAAGGGTCTACCGTCAAGGCTGACGGGGCGTGTTGCGACACGTGGGTTATTGCCCTGAAAACCCAGATAACTGATGTGACCCGTCAGCAAGCCGTCAGCAACAAATAGTGGGTCTTTCGTGGAATCTGTAACCGCAAAAAATGGCATCAGATCGAGCTGCTTGAGTTGATCGAGTGAGCGGCGCACCGTTGGCACTTCCACACTCGCCGACCGATCTGCCCCGCCATGCCCAGGGAAATGTCTGGGGACGACGGCCAAACGGCCTGAGCCACCCTCATGTACGCCGTACATATAGGCTGCAGTCATCTGGGAAACCCAAAAAGACTCGCCACCGAAAACCCGCGTTCCCAGGTCGCCAGACGTAAAGGGCTGAGGAACCTCGACAACATCCGCAGAGGGACCAAGCAACAAGTTGATTCCCAACACCGATAGTTCTTGGCCAACTACCTGTCCTGTGCTTTTGGCAAAATCAGGATTCCAGGTTGCGCCAATAGCCATATTACTTGGTAATATACTCAAACCGGAAAGAAGTTGGCTATGAGGCGGTCCGCTACCATCATGTTCCAGACCAATAAACAAGGGAATATAGGGGCCGGAATCTTCCAACAGTTCAGGTGTTGCGGTCAGAGAGGACTGTCCCGCAGCCAGCGTCTGGAGACTATTCGTCAATTGGTGAACCTGAGCTGGGATGTCACTGGAATTACTGAAATTGTCATTCGTCGCCAACAAGACAACGCCACCAACATGATATCCGGATATCAACGTCGCTATTTCAGACGCTTCACTCACATCCGAGCCATAGTAGGTAACCAGAAACAACTGCCCCACCCGCTCTTCCGGCCCCATTTGTGCCAACACAGCCTCGACATCAGAGTCTCTAACTACCTGAGACTCCTCACAAGCCCACACAATGTCCTGTGGGATCATCATTAAAAACACCAACAAGAGGCTCAAAAAACGTCGCATTCGCCGTGCCATTTTTCACAAGATTGAAACTTCAGATCAAGTATACCTTGCGTGACAGAGGGGCTGCAATTTACCCAAACAGGTATTTGCATATCTTCCACCGCCTTTTTAGTTAACAAGGAGAGGTCAGCGTAGTTTGATCGTAGGGAAAACGACGCCCTTGCGTCGACAGAAGACAGCCATATTATGCTATTCTAAGAGTGCGGACGCCTTCTTCTCCTCCTTTAAGTAATGGAAAAATGCCACCTCCCCGGTGGCATTTTTCGATTCAACGTCCAGGGTGCTACCGTCGAATCCGCCAAAAATCCCCCAGTTCCATCACACTAATAACAGAGATAGTCAGCAATACGCCGGGTACTACGGCGATTAAAGGTGCTATACCCAAGAAAGCTCGCCCTTCGCTGATCATCCTTCCCCAAGAGGGAACAGAGGGAGAACCAGTCACCCCCAAAAAATCCAGAGCAGCGCCATTTGTCAAAGCCCGGGCATAGACAACCGTAGACATAGTAGCGATCTGGCCCATGGAATTGGGCAGCAAATGATGCCATAAGACACGCCAACGTGAAGCTCCCAAGGCATAGACAGCCTCAACGAACAATGTCTCGCGAATACTGAGCATCATAGCCCTAATCCACCGAGCATACATGGGGGTGAGTGACAACCCTATAGCTACGGATGCCGGCCAACGACCATCCCCCAGAATCGCAACAGCAACAAGAGCCAACAAAAGACCAGGGAAAGACAACAAGACATCGACACATCTCATCAAGAGCCACTCGACCCACCCACCCAGGACGCCGGCAGCACCACCAAGCATCAGGCCCAAACCTACCGCAAAAAAAGTAGACAACGCCGCGCCGAACAAACTGGATCGTGTTCCCCAAACAACACGGCTAAGGACATCACGGCCCAGTTGATCCATTCCCAAACCATGTTCAAGCGTCGGTGGAGCAAATTGCATGAGGGGTTCCGCATACAATGGATCGAATGGCGACAGAAGTGGAGCAAGTAGAGCCAGAATAAACAAAGCCAACAAACCGGCCAAGCAGAAGGGGCTTAACGATCGGGGCAATTTCATAGCATCAGCAATCAAAGAGTCATCCGTATACGCGGGTCGAGCCAGGTATGAGTGACATCTGCAAACAGATTCAGAAGGCTATACAAAACAACCGAGAGCACAACAACACCCAGTACAACAGGGATATCTTTGTTCAAGACCGCGGTAACCAACACCCTACCAATCCCTTGCCGGGCAAACAGACTCTCGGTAATAACCGTTCCGCCTAGAAGATAACCAAACTCAAGCGCAACCACATCAACCACCGGCAGCAAACCAACGCGAAAGCCATGCCGGCTCAATGCGCGCCAGCGCGAGAGCCCCTTCGCCAGTGCCGTACGCATAAAGGGTTGCCTCAGGATATCGCTTATCCCTGCATCGACAGCTCGGGCAATGCCCCCACCGGCGCTGATGCCAACCACCGATGCCGGTAAGATCAAGTGTCTGAACCCTCCCTGTCCTGTTGCAGGCAACCAGCCCAACAGTACAGAAAACACCCACACAAAAACAACCCCTGTGAATATCACCGGAAGTGCCAACGAAGCTCCCGTCATAACACGACTGACATGACTAACCCAGCATCCCGTCTTTGCAGCAGACAAAATTCCCAACCCCACACCCAGCACAATCGCAACAACTGTCGCGCTTGAAGCCAGACTGATCGTCGGCCCAACCTGCTGACCAATCAGAAGCGCAACAGATTGTCCCCCAAACCAGGACTTGCCCAGATCGCCATTAGACAACTGGCGCAAATAACGGCCATACTGAGCTAAAACAGGCAGATCGAGTCCAAGAGCTTCGCGGCGACGCTCAAGCACATCATCCGAAGCGGCACTCTGGAAGAGCGACGCCTCGGCAGAATCGCCCTGAACAAGATGCAACAACAGAAAGCTAAGCGTGATAGCGAGGAAAGCTGAGAGACATATACTTATCAAGCGACGAAGAATAAACCAGGCCATACGTCACCACAACAGTTAAGGGCTCAGTTCGAGATCGGTAAGATAGGGATACCAGCCTTGGGTATCAAAATGCAAACCATGAACCGCCAACTGCACCCCGGTCAGATTGACATATTCACGAACGGGAAGGATGAGTGCCTGCTCCATAATGCGACCCTGGATCAATCCATAAAGTTCAGCCCGGCGTGCCGGATCCAGCTCGGCCCGGGCTGCCAACAACCAATCATCCAGCTCAGGATCTGTATATCGTGACCAGTTACGACTTCCGTCCGACAAAAAGAAGCTGTCAAGCACTGTGGGATCGAGGCCGGCGAAGTTCAGAGATATGGCATTGTACTCACCCTTCTTTGCCTCGTCGCTGAGCATAGGAAACGAAGCCACTTGTTTAATCCGTACCTGCACCTTGAGTCGGCTTTCCCACTGACTCTCAATGAGCTGAGCAACCTCAGGTGCTAATCCCCAGGGAGGAACCACCAGGACGATCTCCAAGGGCACGCCTGCGTTGTCACGCCAGCCATCATTATCACTATCAATCCACCCTGTGCTGTTAAACAATGCCTCAGCCTGAACCGGGTTGTAGGCATAAAGACCTTCCACAGCAGAGTCATAGTAGAGAGTGTTAGCGTTCAAAGGGCCGTGAGCCATTGGAGAGTAGCCTTGAAAGACCGATTGGACAATAGCCTGGCGATCCGTTGCCAATGTCAGTGCCTGTCGCACTTCTAAACTACTGGTCGGCATTTGAGCCGTGTTAAAGAGAAATTGAAGCGGCTGACCGGGAATTACCACGCTCTCCAGACGGACGATCTCCTCTTCAGAGAGTTGGCGAGCATCGGTAGGCAGCAGTTCACCCATGATCTGGACATCCTGGCTTTGCAAAGCCAACGCCCGAGAGGCAGGGTCCATGAAAAAGCGAAAGATTATTCGCTCTACTTTGGGAACGTCCTGGTTAACAACCACCGAAGGCCCCCAGTGATAGTCATCATTGCGATCAAGCACTAACCGATCGTTAACAATGTATTCGACAAAGCGATAGGGGCCCGTTCCTACTTGATGGAACTGATAGGTCTCCAGATCGTATTCACCAAGAGCCTTGGGAGAAGCGATGCCTATATAGGGCTGGCTCAGGCCATCCATGAGAGGCACAAATGGCACAGAGAGTGTGATGGTCACAGAATATTCAGAATCAACCCGAACCTCCTGGACAGGACCCAACAACTGTGCCGCTTTCAGTGAATTGGCAGCAGGATCGAGAATCCGTTGAAGGTTAAAACGTACTGCCTCAGCGTTGAGTGGAGTCCCGTCATGGAAAGTCACATCCTGGCGGAGATTGAAAGTATATATCAAGCCGTCCGGACTGATATCCCAAGACTCTGCCAGCCCAGACACAAACTCATGCGTCTCCGGATCCTGGTATACCAGAGTGTCATAAACACTACGCAACGGGATACCCAATTCAGAGGAAGCATGAATATGAGGATCGATACCTGAAGGAACCAGTGTCAAGCCATAGACAATCTGATCCGGTTCTTTCTTCTGTGTATCCCCCTTACACCCTGAGAAACTAACCAACAAGAAAACGATAACCAGAACAATTGTCAACTTGTGGAGACAATTGGTTTTTACCATTGATGTCCTCTCCCAAAATTCTTTTGCAATTCAGATGATTGATTAAGGAGACTCTCCCAGCATTTTGGAGCCATCGGCCTCTGAGTATAGCGATCCACAACCAGGCGTGACAAAAAATGATTAGTAGTACGCGAGAATCATATGATCGGCGTGGTATTTTGCCGACCAAAAGGCTTTTGCCACATACTTCATGCGTACTTTCAAGGATGAACATTTCAACTATACCAAATACGATGATTTTGATAACGCTTATTGCCGGGTTGAGCACTGGATTGAGGTCAGACACACTACCGAGCGTATTCACTTCTCTCGACTACCTCGCTTCATCCGAATTCGAGATGGCTGATCACGTCTGGGCGAATCTTCTTATCTCATCCCGACTTTTGCGCCCGGATTTTGGGGTGCATCTACACACTATGGAAAGATATGTTCGTCAATTCGCGTTCCTTAACAGACTCGTCCGTCGATATATCGTTGATAAAACCCGCATCTCATCAACACATTGAAACCTGACGCAGAGCCAGGTACAATGGCCTACATGTCTACTCATACCTATGCGCGCTGCACTGTTTGTGGCCAAACACTATCCAGAACCCTTGAGTTCAAAAATCGCTACTACTGTGACGTTCATTATGGGCTATTTTACCAAAACACTCGTCCTCTGTGGCGTGCCAGCATCTTGACTTTTGGATTTCTGGTTGCTGCATTGCTTGGCTTCGCCATAGGTAATCAGCTTGCCCCAGAACGATTTAGAGACACCGTTCAGTCAGGAACAGGAATATTCATAGCCATTCTTCCAGCCTTGATCTGGATCATCTCCCTGTACCGTATTGGAGCACAAACGCAATTCCAACTCTCGCCGCTCCCCATCACCATTTTCGTTCTGGGAGCACTCCTGTCAGCCGCTGTCACACGTCCCTTTTTATACAACATCGTCAACCTTGACATCTGGATAGGAAGCACAACCGCAAGCAACCGGCTGATGGGCAATATCTTACTGAATGGCTTCACCCATACATTCACGCTGTATGCCATCATCAGATACATTGCCTGGGACAGCCCTGCCTTTATGCGCAGAACCGATGGTGTGATGTTTGCGCTTGCAGCCAGTTGGGGATATGCATCGCTCATCAATATCCTGTATGTAATCGATCTGGGAGAAATAACCCTCCTTAACGGAAGCTTGAGGCTCATCACCCAGTTATGCATTTTCCTGACAACCGGATTGATACTTGGATACTTCATCGGGCGCAACCGTTTCGAAGATGCGCCGGTTTACCACCTTAGTGTGGGCCTGATAATGGCAGCTACTGTCAATGGATTCATGCTCTACGCCAGCAGCGCGTTGAACAGCACCAGTCTCAGCCTGACGCAGAGCGGTTTCAGTCCATGGCCCGGCTTAGCCTTGAGCATGGGAGGACTTGCCCTGACATTTTCAACAGTGCGTGGCCTCATGCAACGTCAAAATGCCTTGACCCAGGCAAAACTGGAGCAGATCGCATGAGCCAGGATCTATGGGGAACAGACTCGGATCTGCCCGAAATTGGCTCAGGGCTCACAAAGAATGATCGTTTCTCGGCCATTCTCGTGGCCTTGCTCACCGTGGCCGCTCTGGGGCTTGGACTGATCACCAAGCAGCGATCAAGCACGGATACCTGGCCTTACGAAAGTCGAGAAGCCGGCATTTCTATCAACTATCCAACAGGCTGGCTAACCGATGAGCGCGGTGACTACGTGGTAAGAATGCGAGATCCCAAGGCTCGCCCCTTCAAGACGCAGTACATCATCACCATTGTACCAATGGGAGGACAGACATCGACACGAAATGTTCTCGATGGTCTGACATTACAACGCTCCGCCGACCTGTCAGCCTACCGTGTGCTCAACGTTCAAGAAATGACTGTGAGCGGCGTAAAATCGACTAAAATGAGCTTCGCATTTGTCGATGCAGATCCCAACCCATTCATTCAGCGATTGCCCGTTGCCGTCATGGGAATTGACTTCCTCATTCTCGACGAGAATCGAGCCATCATTGTCACCTTTATGTCTGACAAGCAAATGTTTGAGGAAAATCTTCCTACATTTGAGCGATTCATGTCCAGTTTGCGATATTAGCTATGTCCATAGTCAACACAACAAAACCTGATCGACATCCTCTTTGCCCAATATGGCTCAGAGTCCTCGCCATGCTGCTGCTGATATCATCAAGCATAGCTCAATCGACAAAAGCCCAGGAAGGCCAGAGTGACGAAGACGCATCGCTGATAGCCGCCCGCCAGGCTACCGTTTTCCTGATGCAAACCTATGAGCAAAGTGGCGCGCAAGTGATATCATGCGTTGGCTCAGGCACCTTGATCAGCTCGACGGGGCTGATCTTGACAAATGCCCATCTGGTAGAGGCACTTGGGCCTTGCCGAGGCGAGCGAATTATTGTCCAACTGCCGGTTCGTCTCGATGAGCCGCCCATCCCCACCTACATTGCCAGTGTTATTCAAAGTGATATCCGTCTCGACCTGGCCGTCCTGCAAATCTCCGGTGGGCTTGACGGCAGCCTCGTCGAGGCTCAAACGCTGGATTTGCCTTATGTCACATTGGGTGACTCTTCACAACTTGGCCCAGGCAAGATGATACACTACATTGGCTACCCTGATATCGGCACGACCAGCGTAACGGCTACCGAAAGGTTGATATCGGGTATGACGGTCGAAAAGAGCGGCGGCCGCATGGCATGGTTGCGCACACACCCGGCAATAGAGGGCAGCATGGGCGGCGGTGGAGCCTTCGATGCTAAGGGGAGGCTGGTAGGCATCATAACTGGGGCATCGCCTACTGACGGAAAGCTGCCGGGATCGTATTGCATGAGTATCCAAGACAACAACCGGGACGGTCTTATCACCGAAAGAGATGCTTGTGTACCCGTCGGTGGGCCAATTACCGCCGTGCGTCCTGCCAGCTTCGCTCTCCCGCTGATCGAAGCTGCCGGCAACAACTTCCGCATCGACCGGGCAAGCGGCTTTCAAGATACAGCGCCAACCGCGGCTCCTGTGCTCTACCGTCTCCTTTTCTCTCAAGGAATCAGCGATGCCGGTTTACCCTCCCGTCTGGTTACCTCCTTGCCAAGCGGCACAACCAACCTGTTCTTGTTTTTCGATTACGACAACATGCGTCCTGGAACTCCTTATGAAATGCGAGTCACGAGTAATGGCATCGAGATACCTGAATTCGGCCTGGGGCCACTGGCCTGGGGAGGTGACAGACGCGGCACCTGGTATATTGGCACAGAGGAGGCTCTCTGGCCTGACGGCTCTTATGATTTTACTTTGCTGCTCAGCGGACAAGCTGTCGCAACTGCCAGCATCAGCATCGGTGGCGCGGCAAACGAGCCTGCCTTCAGCAATCTAACACTGGGTATCCCAAACGGGCTGGGTGGCTTTTTGACGTCTGGCATGTTGTTTCCAGCCGAAACCAAACAGATCGATGCCCAGTTTAGTTTCAGCAACATGAGCGATGATAAAGACTGGACCGAGATCTGGTATCTTGATGGGCAGGAAGTTTCTCGCACAGTTCGCCTATGGGATAAAGGATCGAGCGGCCAGGCGTCGGTCAGCGCAGTAAACTACGAAGGTCTTCCAATGGGAACATATCGCCTGGAATTGTTGAGTGGTCAGCAGTTGATGGCAACCGGCGATATCATCCTTGCAGGAACCAGCAATGCGCAATCCGAATCGGCCGTGTTCTCCAACCCAAGAATCGCCAATGATATCACGCGAGACAACGAGCCGTCCGGCGTTATTGGATCAGCGATGCCTCTCGGCACCAGCACACTCTACGCCTTCACAGATTGGGATCTGATGCCTAATGGAACACACTGGACATATCGTTGGTTCCTGGATGGACGGTTGGTCGCCGGCAGCTCACAAAACTGGAATAACGGCGGTGTTGGCCAGAACTTTTGGGTCAGCCTGTTCTCCGATCAGCCCTTGCCGGAAGGTTCATACGACGTCGAATTCCTGGTCGAAAATCGGCCGATGTTTTCACACAATGTCACCATTGGAAGCGGTACACGCCCCGTCAGCGGCGAGATCCAAGAAAGCGAAGCCGTAGAGATCTCCGGAACAGTCATCGATGCGCTGACCGGGCAAGGGATTTCAGGAGCGCTCATTGCAGTCTTGGATGTCAAACTCGAATCACCCGACTTCGTCTACGACGAAAAACAAATCTACAGCCAGGCCATATCGGATCAAGAGGGACATTTTGTCCTATCAAGGGCACTACCACGAGGGCAATACTACACAGTCTTTGTGTTCGCTGATGGGTACATCACGATTAAAGAGGACAATTTCGTCATCCGGCGTGCCCAGACCTCACCAGTGGACATCATCATCGAGATGGGGCGTCCATAGTCCCTCGATCGTCGACCAACCAGCGACGGACGGCTTCCAATACATCATCAGGGGATTGCCGATCGAGATCAAACCATACCAAATGGGGATCCTCAAGCCGGAACCAATTGTACTGCTTACGTATAAAAACCCGTGTGTTATGCTTGATGCGGGCAACAGCATCCTCTAAAGTACACTCACCGCGTAGGTAGGCACCAATTTCCATGTAGCCCAGGCTACTCATGGCAGGCAAATCCCATCCATAACCTGCCTGAATGAGCCTCTCGACTTCCTCGACGAATCCATGCGCGATCATTTGCTCGATTCGGGCATCGACCCGCCGGTATAGCATCTGGCGATCACGGGTCAAGCCGATTTGAAGAATGCGATACGGTCGAGGTCGGCGAGCTTGGAGTGTCGTAATGGGTTGTCCACTCACTCGATAAACCTCAAGTGCCCTCACAACCCGACGCACATTCCGCCAGTCGATAGATTGAGCGGCAGCCGGATCGACCCAGGCAAGCCAGGCATGAAGCCCTGTCGCGCCATAGATATCAGCAAAAGTCTCCAGATCCGCCCGCAAGGCCGGCTGGGGTGGAACATGCGGAATTCCCCACCCTTCCACGACAGCCTTGACATATTGCCCCGTCCCCCCGACTAACAGTGGCAGCTTGCCTCGTGCCATGATCTGGTCGATGGCAGCATAAGCAGCAGTCTGGAACCCTGCCAGGGTCAACCATCCATCAGGCATATTCGTGTCGATCAAGTGGTGCCTGACCTGCTCCAACTCGACCAGCGTTGGTTTAGCCGTCCCGATGTCCATCCCCGCGTAAACCTGGCGCGAGTCGGCAGAGACAATCTCGCCGTCTAATGCCCGCGCGACGTGTATCCCAACAGCAGTTTTGCCAACAGCAGTCGGCCCAACGATGACAACCAGAGGAGGCTCTTGTCTACTCATTCATATCTGCCTGTATCGCATCCCGATAAATCGCTAATCGACGCACTGTACCGGCCGATCCCAGATCGATAGCCACCACATCGACACGCCAGGCAGCATCCTCAACTTCATGCTCGGACAGATAGGCTGCTGCCACACGCAATAGCCGCGAGCGCTTGATGCCCGTGACCGCTTCCTCCGGTGTACCATGCCCGGTTCCTTGCCGCGTCTTGACCTCGACAAACACCCATTCCTCACCCTGCCGCGCCACTATGTCGACCTCGCCGATCCGGCAGCGCCAGTTCCGCTCAACGATTTCGTAGCCATGCGCGCGCAGCGCCTGCACAGCAATATCTTCGCCATATCTTCCGGTTTCTGTCGTCGATACCTTCTCACTCACCATTCACCATCCTCGATTGCTCAGCCCCACGGCGTGTGCTAGAATGATCGCCAGATTGGATGTTATCGATCATATAACACAGGTTCAGGAAATGCGATGGACACAATGATTATTTACTCCATACTGAAGCAAACCGGCATCTTCAGCAATCTGGATGATGCACAAATCGAAAAACTGGCATCAATCACTCACCTCCTGGAATGTAACACCGGTGACATAATTTGCGAGGAAGGGTCGGCCAGCGATGAACTGTATGTCATCATGAGCGGTGAGGTCGATATTCAAGTCGATCCACCTCCAACGGGATATGCATTAAAAGGCGTCACCCGGCCCATCAAGATTACAACACTCCGAAGGGCACAATCGTTTGGCGAGATGGCGCTGGTCAGCCAGGGCATCCGTTCAGCGTCTGCCCGGTGCGCCCAACACGATACCAGACTGGTCGTCATCCCCCGCCAGGAGCTGCTCCAGCTCTGTGAGGCAGATCCTCGCCTGGGCTACAAGATCATGCACAACCTGGCTGCCGATCTGGCCGCCAAGATTCGTAAGACCGATCGATTGATCCAGGAGCGAGTCAGCTGGTCCCGCATCAAATAATTCGAGTGGTCAGACAGGGTGACCATCATGCATTCCGCCGGCCTGACCACGATCAAAACAAGAGTCACGAGGGCAGAAACCATCACAGACCTACTCAGACGCCTTGGCCAACTTTCAAGCAGACTGAGTAAACCGTCCCCCTACCCCCATCAGACTTTCTGACGATACAGCCACCTTCAACACAATCGAACGCACATTGTGAGGTCACATGCAAGCTGAACTCATCTCGGTTGGCACCGAACTCCTTTTAGGAGAAATTACCGATACCAACGCTACCATCATCGCGCAGGCACTGACCCAGACCGGTCTCGATCTGGTCTTCAGGACAACCGTTGGCGATAACGAACAACGGATTGCCCAAGTCGTCGACCACGCACTAAATCGGGTGGACATCGTGATCACCTCCGGCGGACTAGGCCCTACAGTCGATGACGTGACTCGGGAGGCCATTGCCAGGGCTACGTGTCGACCGCTTGTTTTCCAGCCCGATCTCCTCGAACAGATCGCTGATCGTTTCCAACGTTTCGGCTCTCAGATGAGCGAGAACAACCGGCGCCAGGCTTACGTTCCTCAGGGAGCACTCCCGATTGAAAACCCGGTAGGGACAGCCCCCATCTTCATCTTGGAGACCGAGCGCGGAACAGTGATAACACTCCCCGGCGTTCCGCGTGAGATGAATTATCTGTTGGAAAACACCCTCATACCCTGGCTTAAAGAACACCTCCAAGAAGTTGCTGTCATCAAAAGCCGGACACTCCGAACTGCCGGTATTGGCGAGAGCCAGATCGATGCCCGCATTGCCGATTTGATGATTGGCGCCAATCCGACCGTTGGTTTGGCTGCCCATTCCGGCCAAACCGATATCCGCATCACGGCCAAAGCCGGGGACAAAGCGGCGGCACAAAGACTCATCGAGCCTGTTGAACACGAGTTAAGAAAACGGCTTGGCAATTGGATCTATGGCATCGGGGCGCAGCCCATCGAAGAAGTCATCATCCAAATGTTGCGAGAGCGCCAGGCATCCATCAGTAGCATCGAAGCAGGCACAGATGGATTACTGGCCCAGCGGCTGAGGCGTATCGAAAACATCCACGAGTTTCTCACACAGAGTATGGCTTTTTCAACGGCAGATGAGGTGCGTCAGGAGATCGAGAGCACGGAGGTTGAAATTGGCGCCTTGGCCACAGCAGCCGCCCAGTCAATGCGTACAACGCACTTGACGACATACGGGGCAGCCGTCATTCTGATTGAACACGAGGGAGGGTTCACTGAAGCGGGTATGGCCGTCGCCTCCGAAAACACATGCCGATCACAAGTCTCTTCGTGGACAGCCGAGCGCACCGATGCGCCGATTTGGGTCACAACGCATTGTTTTGCACTGTTGTGGAGGCTGCTGCTTGGTCTGGCAGAAGATTGAGTGCCATCCATTCAGAAGATCGGAAGATAGGGCGGCCTGGTGACAGCAAGCGGCTTCCGGTGAATAGTTTTTTGTCGTAGCGCATCACTTGCTATGAGCACACTGTCCTTGCCATCACCGCGGCAGTGGATTCCCGTTCTCGCGGGAATGACAGCATGCATGAGGTGATTCACACAACAAGACCCCGGTAGGAACATAGCAAGTTATGCGGTAATAATGAGGCAAACAGGCATGACATTTTACATATTAGACTTTTCAACTGCGCTTCTATAATCATCGTCCATGGCTACCATATTCATCCCAAATTCATCTCAAAATCACCTTGTAATCATCTCTTAAGCCCTTCAAGGAGAAGAACCTTAACCCGTCACTCATCACCCGTCATCCCAGAGAGACGGCTCTAATCTTCATCCAGCCTGAGTAGTGTCATGAAGGCCTCCTGCGGCAACTCGATCTGCCCGATCATCTTCATGCGTTTCTTGCCCTTCTTCTGCTTTTCGAGTAGCTTGCGCTTACGGCTGATATCACCGCCGTAGCATTTTGCCAACACGTCTTTGCGCAATGCTTTCACGTTGGCCCGGCTGATGACCTTCTTGCCCTGGGCAGCCTGGATGGGAACCTCGAACTGCTGTCTGGGAATGGCTTCCTTCAGCTTGGTTACCAGTGCCTGCCCCTTATGATAAGCCGCATCCTGGTGAACGATCAGCGCCAGCGCGTCAACAGGCTGATGGTTGATCAGGATATCGAGCTTGGCAAGGTTACCTGGTCGATAGCCCTCAAAATGGTAATCCAACGACGCATATCCCCGCGTGATCGACTTAAGACGGTCGTAGAAATCGATGATCAGTTCTGCCAGGGGAATCTGGTAGTTTAACATAACACGACGCGGATCCAGATACTCCGTCGAGATGTACTCCCCACGCTTCTTGGTGACCAGTTCCATGATAGGGCCGATGTAATCGGTTGGCGTGAAGATCTGGATGCGCATCCACGGCTCGCGGATCGACTCGATCTCAGCTTCGTCAGGCAGCTGCGCCGGGCTATCGATCACTCTGATTTCGCCCGTATTGCGCATCTCAATCTCGTACTCGACGCTGGGCGCTGTCGCGATAATGTCCAGATCGTACTCACGCTCCAGGCGTTCCTGGATGATATCCATGTGGAACAACCCCAGGAAACCGCAGCGAAAGCCAAAATTGAGCGCCTGTGATGTCTCCGGCTCAAACACCAGCGATGCATCATTGAGCTGAAGCTTCCCCAGCGCATCCCGCAGCAGATCGTAGTCATCGTTTTCGACAGGGTACAGCCCTGCAAAGACCATCGGCTTCACAGCCACATAGCCGGGCAGAGCTTCAGAGGCAGATCGAGAACGAACGGTGATAGTATCTCCAACCCGCGCGTCACGAACCGTCTTGAGGCCCGTCGCCACATACCCGACTTCACCGGCTTCCAGCTTGCCGCTCGATTTCATATTCGGCGAGAAAATGCCGATCTCGATAGGCTCGACCACGGCGCCGGTCGCCATCATGAGCAGCGGCTCGTTCATGTTAAGCACACCTTCAATGACCCGCACATAGGCAATCACACCTTTGTACGAGTCATAGTGGCTATCGAAGATGAGCGCCCGCAGCGGCAGCGTAGGGTCGCCTTTCGGCGGGGGAATCCGATCGACCACAGCATCGAGAATCGCCGCCACGTTAACACCGGTCTTGGCCGATATTTGAATGACGTCAGCCGCATCGATACCCAACAACTCTTCGATTTCCTCGGCCACTTCGTCGGGTCGGGCTGCCGGCAGGTCGATTTTGTTGACAACCGGCACAATCTCCAGATCGGCATCCAACGCCAGGAACAGGTTGGCCAGTGTCTGTGCTTCGATGCCCTGTGTAGCATCAACAACTAAAACGGCGCCTTCACAAGACTGAAGGGCCCTCGATACCTCATACGAGAAGTCGACATGTCCCGGTGTGTCGATCAGGTTCATCTCATAGATATGGCCATCGCGGGCCGCGTAATTCATACGCACTGCGCTGGCCTTGATTGTCACCCCACGCTCCCGCTCCAGATCCATCGAATCGAGCACCTGCGCGGTCATATCGCGATCCGAGATCGTCCCGGTAAGCTCCAGGAGCCGATCGGCCAGCGTGCTCTTACCGTGATCGATATGAGCAATGATGCAGAAATTTCTAATATCGGTTCTTTCCATGTTCCTACTCGATCATTACACAGGTTGGGGCTACACACTCGCACCCACTATCAAGATGTAAAGGACGATTGTACCAGGCAAGCACCTGGCCGCACACATCGCAAGTATGGGCGGGCCTGAGACCCGCCCGATTGACAGGGCCACGCCTATTCGCCGACACCATCAGAGCAACAGAGGGATATGTGACAGCATCACCATATTTGTGTTTACATGTTCGTTCCGCTCAGAAGAGATTCTCAGACATGGATCAGGCCATGTCGACGTGCTTACTATCATTCGTATGGCAATGATACCCAAACGAATCGGGCCCTCTCCACGAGCACTTTCCCAGCTACTCCGCGCATAACCACATGTAGTTGCTTAACCTCCACACTCTCTAGACGAAATGGCAGTCTCGTGACCTATACCCAACTTTTGATGGATCGCAAAATCGATTGGGAGTCTGATGATACCCTGAGACGGGCAAACTATACTATGCTCATCGTCATTCCAAGGTGAAGTATGGATATTCCCCACTTGGGAAGATGCTCCAATGTAAGAGGATCACACTTTGCCCATTTCATTTACCCATGGAGGAAGTATGGATACCCCTGATGTTAACAAAAACACTGTTTGGCGTCGTCTGGCTACGGTGATCGTTCTTCTGATTCTGCTTGTCGGACCAAACTTTGGTCCAATCCCAACTCTGCTGAGCCGACATCTGTCTATCGAAGCCTCAGTCATCGCTTTGCTGGCATCATTTTGGATTGGTTTCGCTATTGTCGTCGCCGTAATCTTACGGATGAGTGGTGGTATATCCCTGATTGAGTTGGCGCGCTCGCTGGGACTCGGCGCTCCCTCCCGTACAGCTGCGAACATCGCCGGATTAGTATTGGGCTTGCTGTGGGGAACTCTATTTCTGACTAGCATTTTCCAATTTGATCCTGATGCCAACATCGCTCAGATCAGCGGCTTGCGGGTGTTGGCCGCGCTGATGGCTGCTGGAGGCGCACTGCTCGAAGACCTCGTGACACGCGGCTTCCTGATGAATCAATTACAGAAGATACAAATATCCGGCTGGGTACAGATAGTCATCTCGGCCCTTGTCTTTGCCTTGTATCACACGATCTGGGGATTCAACATCTTCTCATTCATCTTCAGTGTGGTTTATGGGTTGTTGCTCGGTGGATTATTCTTGTGGGGCAAACGCAGCCTAACGCCCGTGATTTTGGGACACAGCCTGGCTGTGCTCATCAGCGAGCCGTTTGCCACAATGATGATTTTCATGGCCGCACAAATGTAAAGGCTAACCGCGACCATTTGGGACTTGACGGGATATAACTTGAAAAATCCCCAAGATCCTCAACACATAGATATCAACAATGGGAGAACAAAATGAACAAACAAACGGTAGCCGCATCTTTTTCCGCCATTGGAATCATCTTCATCCTGGCCACAGCATTCAGCATCTTATCGTCAAATATCGGCACATTCCTGGCAACGGTCTTCTTTGCGTTGTCCGGTATCGCCTGGGCCTTCTGGCCAAAAAACAAGCTTGAAGGCGAGAAATAGACTGAGCTTCCCCAAAGTATCCGAGTTCCCAAAGCATTCGGATACTTTATGGGGTGTTTTAGGGTTTCGCGTGGAGATGAGAAAACAGGTGTGTTTTGCCGGCGAAACCCGCAAAAAACATCCATAAAAATGATCTATCCCGCCAAATCCAAAAGAACCTATAATATCCATATGATCAATCATCAGAAAAGTCGCAAGCGTGATGTCTGGGAACAGTGGGACTGGATTTGGCATGTATCTGCCTACACCTTTCTTGTTTTGAACGTTGCGTTCGATCTCAACAGCACATCACCCACCGAGGCACTACATCTCTTTTTGGCACTCTCAGCATTACTGGCTCTGTGGTATCTCCCTTTCATTGCCGTTCCCATCACGCGCTGGTGGAACGCCCCCAGGCGTGGCGCGCTGTATTTTCTGATCGGCTGGGCGCTGTGGGGAGGATTGCTTGCCCTGAATGATCGCTCCCTGCTGCTAGCGGGGATGTTCTATCCGGTGATATTCACCCGCTTTCCCCTTCGCTGGGCGATTGCAGCGGCAGTCTCCCAGACCCTGGCTCTGTACCTGCTTTTTGTGCTTCTCTACACCCCGGAGAATTGGCTCATCATCCTGGTGATCGCATTAGGGATTCTGATAGCCGCAACCCTGATTGGTGTTTTTATCGCTGCTCTCATTGGCCAAAGCATGGAGCGCCAACATCTCCTGGATGAATTCACCCAAGCCCGCGCTAGTTTACTAAGACTTGAGCGCGAGGCGGGCATGTTGGCCGAACGTCAGCGATTGGCCCGCGAAATCCACGACACACTCACGCAGCACTTTACCTCCATCATTATGCACCTGGCTGCCGCGCGTCTGGGCAACCCAAATGCCATGCAGGATCGCGTGGAACAGGCTGAACAGAGCGCCCGAGAGGGTCTCGACGAGGCCCGTCGCATGATCTGGGATATGCATCCTGAACAACTTGAACAAGCTTCCCTCGTTGAAAGGATCGAAGGGATGGCTGCGCGCTGGTCGGTGGAGAACACCGTCAATGTGGCGATGACCGTCACCGGTACCCCCCGCCCCCTCGACGCATCGATAAATGTCGCGCTGCTGCGTATCTCCCAGGAAGCGTTGCACAATATCAGGAAACACGCCCATGCGCGGAGTGTCAATATCACCCTCTCTTACATGCCTGACATCCTTGCATTGGATGTAGCAGATGATGGCCGGGGGTTTGACATCACATCAGAGCGGCGCGGATTCGGCCTAAAATCGATGCGCGAGCGCGCACAAGATCTTGGCGGAGAGCTAACCATCGAGAGTGGGCCAGGCCAAGGAACAAAAATAGCGGCATCGATACCTGTCCCGGAAGTGACATGACATGACGATTCGGATATTGATTGCTGACGATCACCCCGTTGTTCGCAGCGGACTACGTGCCCTTCTGACCTCCCAGCCGGATTTTGAAGTGGTTGCCGAAGCCGAGAATGGGGAAGCAGCTTCGATCTTATCAGCTTCCCATACACCCGATGTCATTTTGATGGATCTGGTAATGCCCAAGATGGATGGTCTGGCTGCCATCCGGCGCATTCATGCCCAACAACCCGAAACCGGCATCCTGGTGCTCACAACTTACGACACGGAGGCCGACATCGTGCCCGCCATCGAGGCTGGGGCCACGGGCTATCTACTCAAAGACGCGCCCCCCGAAGCTTTGTTCCGCGCCGTGCGCAGTGCGGCGCAGGGCGAAGTAACGCTCGCCCCCAGCGTGGCCAAGAAAATCGCCCGCCGCCTGACCGATGCCTCCAGGGACTCGCTGAGCATGCGCGAAATAGAAGTACTGGAGCTTGCATCACGCGGCAACTCGAACAAAGACATCGCGGACAAGTTGCATATCACAGAAGCAACGGTCAAATCACACTTTGTCAACATCTTCGGCAAGTTGGGGGTCGCCGATCGCACCGCCGCCGTGACGGTCGCGTTAAAGAGAAAAATCCTCCGGCTGAATTAACCAACCCCTGCTGAGACCCTGTCAAACAGGACAGCGGGATGGTTCATGAGTCTGTGATCTATGAGAAAGTTATTTGCTCACTCAATGCCTTCGCCAAACCTGTCATTCCCGCGCAGGCGGGAATGACAGCACCGCTCATGGTAAGCCACCCCTTATCCATCGGTTGTGCCGGTTACGGCCTTCTTCTCGAAAAATCAGCCCGCAAATATCTCGCTTTTTGTCACAATCTAATGAACCATCCCAAGACTGCACAATCGCTGATGATTTTGCAGTTGCACATGGTGTGATCGTATCTTCTCGGTAGCCCCCAGAAATAGCATGGTCAGGCTCGTGAAGGCATGAAATCGACACCGGCTGTGCAGGTTGAGTGGTAGCGCCAGCCCGAAACAACCGCAATAGTAAGCCGGTAACCCGCAAAATACCTGCCACCCAACGGCTCAAATGCCAACCACGCTATTCTTGCATAGCGCCATTGTGTCTAATCATTGTGCAAATACCTCTGCCTGGAATTAGCCAGTGCTGTATCCCCAAGACAGAATCCGGGAAAGGATTCCTATCTCCACGACTCTTTTTTGTACCCTGATACGTTATGCATTCAAAGATGAGCTACATGAATCTGGTTTCCTGATTCTTGTTTGCAGCTTACAATAGCCAACTCAACGCTCCATCATCCAGATAATCCAAGGTGTTGCCCAACATCTTGTGTCACCGCCGCCATACGGAGCCACCATCTTCCTCAAGGAGATGACACTTATGTTCGGTGACACACTAATGTCTACCCCATCACAAGAAGTCGCAGATGAGCTTCGTGCATGGCGCATTCGACTGCTTGACTTCCTTTTGGTCAGCTCACTCGTGCCTGGAATGTTCGCTCTATACTCGGTCATTGTCAACGCTATCAATGATCCCGCTCTGAGACCGTCAGCAACGTTTTACGTTGTGGTCTATATACTTGTCGCGCTCCTCCTGCTGGTACGTAGAGTAGATATTAGCTGGCGAATAGCCGGCTACCTGGTTCTGGTATTGGCGCTGGCTACTTCAGCCATGTTCGTCAGCGGATTGGTTGGCAGCGGCCGGGTTCTCATGATGGTGGCTATTGCGCTGGGGACCGCCTTGTTTGGTTGGCAGGTTGGTGTGATAACCAGTCTATTCAGCCTCGCTGTCTATATAGGGATATGGATAGCTGTCAGTCAGGAGTATCTGACCCCTTTGCCGGCCACTGATTCTTGGTGGATGTCAGAAGGACTGACCCTGGTGTTAGGCATTGCGGTATTGCTGGTCACAGTGGTGAGCTTCGGAAAAGCGCAGCAGCGAGGCATGGAGCGAGCGCAGGAGGCTGAAGTGAAACTGATGGCAGCACAAGCACAACAGTGGGTCTTGGCTTGCAATCTGCACGATGAGACTGTGCAGCAAATGTATGGTGTCATCCTTGTTTTGCGGCGAGCTATCGCTGTTATCCAATCCAACCCGGAGCAGAGTATAGCCCGGCTGAAACGCGCACTCGATCTATCTATTCAAGCCTGGTATGGGCTACGCGACCATCTCTCGCAGTTAGGCGGAGCAACACAGCCGGACAAGCCATCTTTGGCCACAGCCATGCCAAGAAATGGCAGATCCGATCTTCCCGGTGAAATGGTCCCTTTTGACATTCAAATGATACTGACCCGGATCATCCAGGAATCCATGTCGAATGTTTACCGCCACAGCCGGGCCACGCAGATAGACGTAAATATGCGTGTGGACAAAGAGCTTGTTCGGATCAATATTCGCGACAATGGAATAGGGTTTGCTCCGGATGGCATCAACAAGGTTGGTTTTGGCTTGACCAGTCTGCGCGAGCAGATCGGCGAACTAGGGGGAACATTTATCGTTCAGAGTGCTACAGGCATAGGTACAAATCTAAAGGTAACGGTTCCACTGGAGGTAGTCGATCATGAGTAACAACAAAATCCGTTTGCTATTGGTGGATGATCATCCTGTTGTATGCCAGGGACTCGCTGAGGAACTCGATGCTGAGGGCGATATTGATGTGGTAGGTATAGCAGGAAGCGTAGCCGAAGCATTGACTTTGATCTCAGAGGTTCAACCGGATATCGTGCTGTCCGATATGCGTTTGCCGGATGGCACAGGTGAGGAGATATGCCGCCACATATGCGGTCATCAGAACGGTCATCGCTTTCTGGTCCTTACAGGCTTTGACGATGCTCGCGATATATGGCAAATGAGGGAGGCCCAGGCCAATGGAATGATCTACAAGTCAGCCGATCCACACCAGGTTACACAGGCCGTGAAGCAAGTGATGGCCGGGGAGCGGCTATGGACAGACAAGCAGATCACGTGCGCGAGACGGTGGTGGGACGAAGTGGGAAGCCGGCTTGCGACACTCACGAACCGCGAGCGAGAAGTGCTGCGATTGGTAGCCCAGGGCATGTCGAATAAGGATATCGCAGCGACTTTGGGAATCTGTGTAGCCAGCACCGAGACTCATCTGACACATCTGCTGCAAAAATTAGAACTCAAATCTCGCAGAGAGATGGCAGCGTTCGTCTGGCGCCACAGGCTCATGGATTGCCTGTAGATTTGTGCCGAGACTGTTGAAAAATCATAGTTTTCATGGATGACACTGGCCCTTTAAGTATGATAGTCTGGGCCTTGGACTGTGTATCCAAACAACTTTAGATTATATATAACAAGGAGACAGATAAATGTTTTCATCCTCAAAAATCAAAACGAGGTTGGGAATCCTGGTAGGAGCAGTAGCCATCAGTGTGATTGTCGGTATTCTTGCAATACCCCGTCAGTCTGCCAATGCAGCCAGCTTCCTGGATTGGTCATATTGGTACCCCGTGGATCGCGGGCAACCGGTAGGCCGGCGTGTCATAAACAGATGGGATCACCCTTATTCCCGCGAGATTACAGGGACAGCTCCGCTGACAAGCTGGTGGAGATATCACGGTCAGGCAACGTGGAATGTGCCAGGTGCACCAGAAACGTTACCCACGACATATAATAGTCAGAATGTCGATTATTTCGTCAACTGGCAATGTGGAGCGGCGTCTGACGACAATCAGTGTCTGAAATATTGGACAACCTATCGAGAATATATTTCGGAGGGCAGGGTTTCAGGAGCTGACATCGATCTACAGCATTGGGCACGTGGTTCCGAACACAATTGGGAGGTTTACTATAATCCCAGCACGATTACCAATTGCACTTCCTCCGGTGTTAAGAGTGTTGGCAATAATATTGTAAAAAGCACATCTAGTAAGTCTCCGCTTGTTATGAGATTGCCGACTCAGGCAGGTACAACATATAGAAGTCCAATGGTATGCACAGTTGCATATGATCAATACATCCAAGATGTGAACCATACGATTGATCAGCGAAACCTGTCTATGTCTGCACAGAGGGAACTCTACAAAAAAGGCGAGTTGGCTCTATGGCAGACAGGTAATTGGATTGTGGAAACTAAAACGCTTTCCAAATCCGGCAATCTAGTACAAGCTGAAAATCGATACTATTCCAACAATCCAAGCCAGGGCAACTTTTTCTCGTTTGATTACTGTGAGAAAAGGAATCCTTATCAAAACCCTCCACCATGGTTTACAGCCGATAGCGAGCACTGCAATGGCAAAACCAGAAAAACAAAGACATTTGATGGTAAAACATATTACCTGTTTGCATTCGAGACCTATTGGATGCGCCAAGTCGAACCATCAAACCGCTTGACGAATGGTATGGGATCGTATCACTGGTCCAGTTGGGGGCTGACGGAGCTTCAAAATCTCATCCAACATCCTGATTGGTTCAATGCCTGGGATGATGATGTTGTTCAGGAGTGGACTGCTCCCGAGGCCTGTCACATGGAAAATGGGATGCTCCGGTGCCCATAGCAGCCTATTTCGAGTAAAGCTTGAGGACACATAGCCCAGAATAGATGCCCGGCAAACAGCCGGGTATTTGATTCCGGCTCGAAAGAGTAATCGACGAGCAAAAGCATCCAAGTCTTCACAACCAGACTCGACCTCAAACACCATGGCCGCCCAGGCTTCTTCGGAAAAATCATAGTTTTCATGGATGACACCTGTTTTTTAGCATGATAGGCTGATATCAGCTCGATATTTTTCCGGAGTCAAACTGAAATCCAAGAGGATGGAAAATGACAATCAAATCAGCCTTAACCTGCCTTGTCGCTGCCGGCAAGACTATCTGTTCCAAATGCGTTTCTCTCCCACGACGCACGCTGCTCTTTCTTGGCCTGGGTTTGGGATTGTTGGCTGCTGCTTTTGCCGCCCAGCCCTACACAACCGGCATGGCAGCTCCGGCATTGTACAACCGGCCCGTGCTGGCAAATGCTGCTAATCCCTTGAGTATTCCAACGTATGAGGGATCCGGGCAGGCTGTTCATCCGGATGTTGTGTATGTTCCCGGCGGCTGGAAGGGCTACAAATACTGGATGGTCATGGTCCCTTATCCGTATAGTAACGGAATCTATGAAAATCCCAGTATTGTTGCCTCAAACGACAACCAAACATGGAAGGCAGTCACGAACAACCCAATTGTTCCTAACCCCGATCCTGGTAAATATGTCCAGAGTGACCCTGATATACTGCTGGTCAACAATATCATGTATGTCTATTTTCGCCGAAATACCAAGATTTCCGGGTCATCTGAGACCACCACTCTCTACCGTATTTGCTCAACGAACGGCGTCGATTGGGGATACAATCCGGCGAACCCTATTAACCCGGAATATTGTGCACTCACGGCAACTTCCATAAAGAATGTGAATTCACGTACCTTTGCCTCCCCATCCGTCATCTACAAGAACGGGAAATACCATCTGTTTTCCGTTGATACCACGGACAAGAAGCAAGTGCATTATAGATATAGTCCCAGTGGTGACGGTCTCAACTGGTATGGCGATCAGACAGTCTCCTTAACGCTAGATTATGCCTGGCACCTGGATGTCGTTCCCTATCAGAACCATTATCTGATGCTCATCAACAATTACGATCTCTCCAGCGATCCTGCTTATTCAACTCTCTACTATTTTCATAGCGAGAATATGAAAACGTGGACGTACGGTGGGGCTGTTCTTAAGAAATCCGGCAACGCTAACGCCTGGGATAGTCAAAACATTTATCGTTCCAGTTTTGTCATCGAACCCCGTTCCAATGGTAAAACCTACTTCCGGGTCTGGTACTCCGCCTTTAAGGATAATGATGATCCTGGCTCAGGAGATATACCTCACATAGGTTACACAGAAGCCGAGTGGACATACGGGTCTGCAGCCGCCCCTACCTGCGAGTCTTGGACCGATGTTTACATTAACGATTGCAACTCCTGGGCTGCCTTTGAAGGACAATCACCAGCCTGCACCACGACAAACAGGTTTGTCGATCTCAAGATTTACGGGACCAACAAGCCTACCCAGATGCAAGTGGTCAATGTGCCGGACCCTAGCTGGTATTGTACGGACAGTAGAATTAACTGGCCTTCAAGTTGGAGCACTTACACGCCGCTCCTCAAGGGTTGGAAGCTTTTCGACTCTAACGGCATCAAAAAGGTCTGTGTTCGGCTAAGGAACAACATGGGTGAAAGCTCATTCTCAAAGTGTGGCGGCGAAATCCGCCTTCAGGAGGAGTAGCCTGGAATCAAAAGGGGTAGAGCAGCACAGCGCGAGCCCGGTCTGCTTTACCCCGACACATTTGATCCTACGATTAGAAATATGGGCATGGTTCAATGCTTGCGCTGTTGAGACAAGAGGTATCTTTACAATTTTGGCTACACTTGGGGAATGAGGGGAAACCACAAAAGAACGCTTTGGAAAAAGCGTTGGAGCAAAGTAGGTTGTTGTCCGAGGGGATTGTTGCCCTGGACTATTGCTAATCATACCACAAGTGCTCATGAATTTGTAAACTTACTTTCCGCGATTATGAACCATGCCGAAATATGCTATTGGGGTTGTCGATGATCAAAAAGCTCACCATAGGGGATGAAAATAGCTTTTTGACTCGTCACTCATCACTATTTTCAAGGGAGGTAATCATGCGTTTACGTAACCTGGCTTTTTCAAGCAGTGTAGCCGGCCACATCAGAGTTTCCCGTATCCTATGTGTCTCGATCATCGTGCTTGTGCTCTTGCTGGTCACTGCTGGCGCGGTGAGGCTCAATCACGCGATGGCAGAAGAGAGCGTGTCCGACGAAGTCAACACATCTGTTCCCCCTGACTTTGCCATTCAATGCAAACGTATGACGGGGTATCTTGACTGTAAATACCTGAACGGAGATCCTGTCAGCCTCGACACTGTGGCAGGAAATGGCCAGACGGCAATGATGAGAGTCATGGAAATGTGTGGGGATGAACGATGTACCCCCAGATACGATATCCATTACTATGCGCAATGCAACGCAACATGGTCAGACCCGATTCCCGAGCTGACGCGTGTCCTGGCTACTAATGCTCACGATCCTTTCTATTTTAGTGAGACGAAAAGAGTGTATTGTGGCACCGGGCACAGTGGTGGTTGCAGCCTCACGTTTTCAGGAGTCATGCCTGCTGCAACCGGCGGTGGTAATGGTTATGATTGGGAATTGATAACCGGCTTCGAGAACGACTTCGACTCAGGCATAATGCCTCCTGGACAGCATCACATAGAGTGCAATTACTGGCTCGGATCAGATCCTAGACTGATGCCAATAGTGATGTACCCTGGTGCATGCAAGGATGTGCTACCCGGTACGGCTGCCGGACGTGCGGTGTTATCTGCTATCAACTCATCGTCACCCTTTCAGATAGATGCGGCACAGGCATATTGCGATAACAACTATGTGGATTTGATATCTCTGCCACCTGGCGAGGACGCATTTAACCGATTTGCGGAACTTGCAGAAGATGCAGAATACGAGGTGGACTTCGCTAACATGATTTGGGACCCATATGCCGGAAATACGGCAGACTCTGCGAATACCGAAGCCTCCGAAAGTCCTGGAGGATTATTCCTCCAGGGTGTAAAGAGACTTTACGACAAGACATTCTTGCCCAATCCGATGAAGTATAAACCTTTAGAACCTTTACGAGTACGAATCTTGTTAGGCGATACTCGTCTTCTTGGAAAAGGCCAAGATCAGCGGATAAGTGTTATCAATGATCTCACAAGATTGGGTATACCCATGAGATATCCTCCATTCTCTCTAGAGCCTACCTGGACTGTCGAGGTAGCCTATTCTCGGCACAGAAATCCGCTCCACAGCCATGCCAAGATGATGGTCGTGGATGGGAAGCGTGTTATTGCCGCCGGTTACAACATGCAATACGATTATTTACGGAACGATCCCACTCACGATCTCGGCGTTGAAGTCAGTGGTCCAATCGGTGTCGACGCCTTGGAAACCTTCGACAAGTTATGGGCCGAGGCTTATCGCTGCGACAGGATCGTAGACGATCTGGGTATTCAAAAATGCGTCCAATCCCAAACCGAGCCCTTGGGACAGATACCCCATGCTAAGCGGCTGTACTTCCCTACAGCCACCGGAGACGATATTGTCTTCTCACTCTACCGCGATCATGAGGAAAAAACATCCAACAATGCCATGGTTGCTGCAGTTGCAACTGCAGAGACAAGGGTAGATATCCTGGCAGCTACTTTTGCGTATGGGGTCACTCCTTCACCACCAAATGATCCTCCGCCCTATGTAGAAGCGATTCTGGATGCCTTAAAGAGAGGAGTACCCGTCAGGATCATGTCGAACAACAACATAGAGGCCACAGTGGGCCTGTGCAACCTGCAAAGGAAAATCCATGACGATGACCCATCCAAGGCTTCTCTTCTTGAAATCAAGGTCTCTTCGTATCGAATCCATACCAAAGCCATCTCGATTGATGACTCGTTTATCATCGTCGGTAGCCAGAATTTCGATTTCAGTTCCTGGGGAGATGACCGGGCTGATCTAGGGATCGACTTGGCCGAGTATTGTCTGGGGGTGGAAGGATCTCAAGCAGCTCGGGATTTCGCTTTGACATTCAACTCAGAGTGGGAAGACCCAAGAAGTGACTTCTTACCGTGTTTCTTTGCCGACGAGGCCTCGGAATCGCCCTAGTACATTTGGGTGCCTATATGGCTGCGAGAGCCTTTCTGTCCAATCGCTGGCTCTATTTACGCCTTAATGTGCTATAGCTTTTCAGAAAACGTTCCAGGTAGCTTTGCACTTACAAGAGACGTGATTTTGTTCAAATCATTATCTGAAAAGCTATAGATACATCGCTGTAGTTGTATCGCCAGCAGTCACAAAGTCTTAAGTTCTACTCACCGCAGCACGCAGAGATCATAAGTTTCTCTCTGCGTGCTGCGAAGCACCAGAAAGAGATGCAGTTTGCCCTTGCATGGAGATACTGGGTCATACTACAAGTGAGTCACCGGGACAAAATAATGACGCTGAATGCCCATTAAGGCTGTATTTTTCGCCAGCACATCGAAGGCCGGATATTTTCCCAACACCTGCCCCTCCTCCTCGATCATCAACCAGTTAGTGTGCCCCCACTCCACCGGGTTGCCATCGAGGGCGAAAGGCGTTATGGCCACCACGCGCGGATCGGCCAGCCAGGGCATCCAGCCTTCCTCCGGATCATCAGGATAGTGTCCATTGTTGCCCCACAGCGCCAGATCGAGATAGTGTGCCGCTGTCTGAGCATCGGGCAGGGCAGGGCCATCATCAAGCAAGTCCAGATCGATTCGGCCCGCCACATGATCTGGGACATGCATCCCGAACAACTTGAACAGGCTTCCCTCGTTGAAAGGATAGGGGAGATGTCTGTGTACTGGTTGGTAGAGAACACTGTCAACGTGACAATGACCATCACTGGTACACCCCGCCTCCTCGATGCATCGATAGATGTCACGCCGCCGTGACGGTCGCATTAAAGAGAAAAATCCTCCGGATGAATTAACCAAACCCTGCTGAGGCCCTATCAAACAGGACTGCACAATCGCTGATGGTTTTGCTGTTACACATGGTGTGATCGGCATTGATTGGACATGATGCAGGCCAAGGAAATAGCCTTTCGACAATAGACATGCTATGTTAACCCATCATGATGTGTTGACAAACAGCACAGCGACCGGTAATGTAGATCACAAAACAGACAACCACCTGATCATTTCATCCGCCGGGAGTTTGACATGAGATACCGCAACTATATCCTGATTGTCCTATTGTCGATCACCCTGGCTTGCAACCTGCCGTCCGTCAAACCAACCGTCACACCAACTTCCGCCTCGACCACCCCAACATCGCCAACGTCCCACCCGGCAACCGAAACGGCCACCGATCTTCCCGCGGAGACCCCCACGGCCACGCTGCCCCCCACGGCTACAGCAGCATCCGCAACCTCCGAGGCAGTCACATCAGAGCCACCGCCAAATCATGGCGCGTTGCTCTACGAAACACGCTTTCGCCAGGGATGGGTAGCCCTACCAGGAGATAAAGCTGTTGGGACACCGAAATCAGACGGTTATCAAATCGATATCAGCCAACCCTGGGCGCTCTATGCATACACGACACACACACAGCAATCTTCTTTTTTCGCTGAGATCACGGCCAGCCCTGTACAGTGTCCAGAGCAAAGCGGGGCCTACGGCATGATATTCCACTACCAGAGCAACACGTCGTTTCGCTTCTTTGTGGTCTGGTGCAGCGGACGGTACTCTCTGCTGGAGCGAACAGGGCCTTTGTCGGTGACAATGCTGGCCGAAGGCACACTACCGGAAGAGATCGACCCTGCAACCGGAGAACATACCTTGAGCGTCCATGCTCTCAACAAGAAATTGACCCTGTATGTTGACAACAAACGGCTCGCCGGAGCAACTGTAACCGGCTGGCCCACGGGGGATTTCGGGCCTTACGCGGAGACAATAGGAGAGCCCTTATCGGTTCTCTTTACATGGCTCTCGATATACTCAGCGCAATGATTGGTGCCGGCATCGACTACAGTGGCTCGTGAGCCGTGCTAACGGCCTCCTCGATCCACTGGTCGATGTTTTGATCCGCGGGCGGCGCCAGGCCAAGCCACATCAGGAACTCGATATTACCTGACGGCCCACGCAAGGGTGAGGGGATAATCCCCAGCACGGCAAAACCATCCCGCCGCGCCGATTCGGCGACCTGGAAAAGGACATCTCGATGAACGGCAGGGTCACGCACCACGCCACCCTTGCCCACTTTACTCTTACCGGCCTCGAACTGGGGCTTGACCAGCGCCACGACCTGACCACGCGATATCAGCCAATCATGCGCAACCGGCAGCAAAAGCCCAAGCGAGATAAACGAGGCATCGACGCACACAAAGTCCACGATCTCGGGGAGCACATCGATATAGCGCGCATTCGTACGCTCCATCACGATCACCCGTGCATCCTCCCGCAGCGTCCAGGCCAGTTGCCCATACCCCACATCGATGGCGTAAACCTTCGCCGCCCCCGCCTGAAGCAGACAGTCGGTGAAGCCGCCGGTCGATGCCCCAACATCGGCGCACACCCAGCCCGCGGGATCGATCGCGAACCGTTCTAACGCTGCCGCCAGCTTCTCGCCGCCACGGCTAACAAAGCGAGGCTGCTGCCTCAGGCGAATATCGACATCCGGACGGAAGCTGACACCCGGCTTGGTCGCAGGACGATCATCAACCAATACCTCACCAGCCATGATAAGCCGGCGCCCTATCTCGCGCGATTCAACCAGGCCGCGCTCAAGTAAAAGCAGATCCAACCGCACTCTCTTGGGGATTTTCTGAGCCATTTTGCTATAATACACCCAATCTGGAGCAAAACAACGATTACATATATGTAGGAACTTCCATGTCACAATTGTCTGGTCTTATCCGCACCATGCGTCCCAAACAGTGGACAAAAAACGGTTTTATATTCATCCCGCTGCTGTTCGACCGTAAGCTTGATGATATTCCTCACCTGATTGCCACACTGGCCGGCTTTGGGCTGCTATGTCTGATCAGCAGCACCATCTATCTCATCAACGACCTGGCAGATATCGAGGCAGACAAGGCACATCCAACCAAGCAGAATCGCCCCCTACCCTCAGGACAACTCTCCAAGACCATCGCGCTCGGCGCAGCTATCGTCCTACCATTGATCGCGCTGCCACTCGCGTTCCGGCTCAACCCGAACTTTTGCGCAGTCCTGGCCGGCTACCTGGTCTTGCAACTGGCCTATTCGTTTTACCTGAAACACATTGTGGTTATCGATGTGATGACCGTTGCCGCCGGGTTCGTGCTGCGAGTCGTCGGTGGTGTCATCCTGGTCGATGTTGTTCGTTTTTCACCCTGGTTGTATATTGCCACCACCATGCTGGCTCTTTTCCTGGGGTTCGGCAAGCGTCGTCACGAGCTTATAACACTGCAAGAAAACGCAAACAGCCACCGTGCCATCCTCGAACAGTATAACATAGCCTTGCTGGACGAGATTATCATGATCGTATCCGGCGCCTCGATTCTGACATACGCCCTCTATACTTTCAGCGCGGAAGGGCTGCCGGAAAACCATGCCATGATGCTCACCATCCCATTCGCGCTCTATGTTATCTTCCGCTACCTGTACCTGATCCACGTCCGCGGCGAAGGCGGCGCCCCCGATGAAATCATACTGCGTGACCGTCCCTTGCAGGCAACCGTCGCCTCGTGGGGAATCGCGGTAGTGATCATCCTGTATATCCTGAAATGACATCCTACACGGCCACTGCGCCGGGCAAGATCATCCTGTTTGGCGAACACGCCGTCGTCTATGGCCAACCGGCATTGGCGGTGCCTGTCCACAAGGTTCAGGCCAGTGCAATGGTGACTCCCTGTCCGGAGAACAGCGGTCTGATCATCGAATCGAGCAGCCTCAACCTCCGGCTCGCATTGGCCGAAGCCGCAACGCACGCTCTGGTAGTGACTGCCCAATTGGTGCTGGAAAAACTCAAGGAACCGGAGCCCGACGCGCTCATCACGATCCAATCGACCATCCCGATTGCCGGCGGGCTCGGCAGTGGGGCGGCAGTCTCCGCGGCGTTAGCGAGGGCACTATCGGGTTACCTGGGACACCCCCTCGATCCGGCCGATCTGTCTGCCCTGGTCTATGAGATCGAGAAGCTACACCACGGCACCCCCAGCGGCATCGACAACACAGTCGTCTGCTATGGCCAGCCTGTCTATTTTGTACGTGATACACCTCCTGAGGTGTTTCGCGTTGGGAAGCCATTCCACCTGCTCATCGCCGACACGGGCGTTGCCAGTCTGACCCACATCGCCGTGGGGGGGGTACGGGAACGATGGCAGAGTGCTCCTCAAAAGTACACTGCGCTGTTCGCCGATATCGGGCAGATTGCCCGGCAGGCGCGGGAAGCCATCGAGACAGGTAACATTGCAGCGATTGGTCCTCTCATGACAAACAACCAGTCACTCCTGCGCCGGATCGGCGTTTCAAGCGACGAGATCGAGAGGCTCATCGAAGCTGCTGAGCAGGCCGGAGCCGAAGGCACCAAGCTCTCCGGCGGCGGGATCGGGGGCAATGTCATCGTGCTGGCAGCACCGGAACACACGGAGCGTATCAGCGAGGCGCTGCGACAGGCTGGCGCGGTACGGATCATCCATACACTCGTCACGTGAGGCAACCTATCGACATGTTGATCTTTCTCAAACTGGGCGGCTCACTCATCACCGATAAATCGGGCATCGAAAAAGCCAGACCTGAAGCGATCTCGCGGCTGGCGGATGAGATTGCCGCGGCCATGAAATCTCGCCGTGACCTCTCATTGGTTATCGGGCATGGAAGTGGGAGCTTCGGCCACACAGCCGCCAGGAAATATGGCACCCGGTCAGGCGTTCAGGGACCGGATGCCTGGCAAGGTTTTGCCCAAGTAGCTTACGTTGCATCACAACTCAACAGTCTGATCTTCCATAGCCTGCTCAACGCCGATATACCGGCCTTTCACATCCAGCCGTCGGCATCTGCCGTCTGCCGCGGTGGTCAGATTATCGATATGGCGATCAGGCCCATCGAGCACACGCTGAAAGCCGGGCTGGTACCGCTCATCTACGGTGATGTAGCCGTCGATGAAGTGAGGGGCGGGACGATCATCAGCACGGAAGAGATATTCGACTACCTGGCCAGGAAGATCATCCCTGCGTGCATCCTGATCGCCGGAGATTATGAGGGCGTGCTCGACGGTAACGGACAGGTCATTCCGTCGATCACCCCATCGAATCTCGATGATGTTAAGGAAGCCCTTGGCGGATCGGACCAGGTCGATGTCACAGGTGGGATGGCCTCCAAAGTGACTTCGATGATGGCGCTCTGTACGATGATCCCCTCCCTTAGCATACACATCTTCTCCGGACAGCAGCCGGGCAACGTTTTCCGAGCCTTAACGGAAGAGGACATTTCCGTCGGGACGCGCCTTTCGTCCGGATAGATTGACGGAAGAAACCACACAGCATCCGCGCAGTTGCTAACATCAAGCACAAAAAGGATAGACCTATCACATGCCAACCCGGAAAGCAACCGCACGCGCGCATCCGAATATCGCCCTCATCAAGTATTGGGGAAATCGAGATGATAATCTAAGAATCCCTGTCAACGGCTCAATCTCAATCAATCTGGCCGGTCTGGAGACTATCACAACGGTGAATTTCAGCAAAGCAATAGCTGAAGATCGATTGATGTTAAACGGGGAACAACAGGCAGGCGAAACCACCGGTCGAGTAAGCCGGCATCTGGATCATATCCGCCATCTTGCCGGGATCAACCTACCGGCGGATGTCCAATCAAGAAACAATTTTCCCACCGGCACTGGGATCGCTTCATCCGCGTCGGCCTTTGCCGCGCTGACCGCGGCAGCTTGCAGCGCGCTCGACCTCCACCCGGCGGAAGCCGATCTGTCGGCCCTGGCCCGGCTGGGCTCCGGCTCGGCCTGCCGATCGGTGCCGGGTGGGTTCACGGAGTGGCATGTTGGGGTCGATCACCAGACTTCCCACGCCACCGGCATCGCTCCGGCCGAACACTGGAACCTGGTCGATCTGGTCACCATCGTCAGCCGGGAACACAAGATCATCGGCTCAACCGAGGGACACCGTCTGGCAGACACATCGCCGCTGCAAGCCGCGCGCATTGCGGATACCCCCCGGCGGCTGGACATCTGCCGGGCAGCCATCCTTGAGCGCGACTTCGAGGCTCTGGCCGACATCATCGAGCAGGATGCGCTGATGATGCATGCCGTCCTGCTGACCTCCCGCCCTACCCTGATCTACTGGCTGCCCGCCACCCTGTCAATCATACAGGCTGTTCAGACCTGGCGAAGCGATGGGATCCCCGCAGCCTTCACCATCGACGCAGGGCCCAATGTCCATGTGATCAGCACAACCGAATACCGGAATAAGCTGAACACCCTGCTCGGCGAGATCAAAGGGGTGCAGTCCGTCCTGACAACTGGTATTGGAGGACCAGCGCATGTCATCAGCGAACATCTCGACAACTAGAAGCGCATTTTGATCGCAGTGCCCTCACACAGGTATAATCACCTTGTAAATGAGTAAACGAGCAGGCCATCAGGGCCTGAAAAACAATGAAAAGGTACCGGTACAAATCATGATTCCGACAAGCACACTCTTAGCTATCCTGGCATTCTTCGTCGTTCTGGGCCCGCTGATTTTCTTCCACGAGCTGGGACACTTCCTGGCATCTCGTTGGGGCAAAGTGACCGTCGAGGAATTTGGAATTGGTTTGCCTCCCCGAGCAGTTACGCTCTTCGAGCAGGGCGGGACCAAGTTCACACTCAACTGGCTGCCGTTGGGTGGATTCAACCGGCTGTCCGGCGAGAACGATCCGGCAATCGAAGGAGGATTGGCTGCCGCAACCAAGTGGGTACGTTTCGTCGTCCTCGCGGCGGGTTCCGGAGCAAATATCATCGTCGCATTCATCTTATTGATGATTATGTTCATGACCGGTGCTCTGGAGATCAAACCCGGCGCGCTCATTGCCAAAGTCGAGCCGGGCTCACCGGCTGAAAATGCCGGCCTGGTAGAAGGTGATATCGTCATAATCGCCGACGGTCGCGTCATCGAGCAGTATTCCGATCTGGTTGACCACATTAACAGTCATACAGGTCAACCGATCGCCTTGACAATCGTGCGCGATTCCTCAACCCTCGAATTGTCGATCACGCCACGCACAAACCCACCAGAGGGCCAGGGGCCAACCGGCACGCAAGTGGGCCACGTCGGCACAGAGGTCAGGCGCTACGGATTTTTCGCCGCTATCAAACGTTCCGGCGAGGAGTTTCTCAACTTCTTCCAGATGATTCCTCGAGCCGTCCAGTGGGTCAGAGAAGGCTTGATATCTCCTCGCTTTCTGCGCCCGGTCAGCATCGTTGGAATCAGCCAGATCGGTGGGCAGGCCCTTGACGACTCCTTCGAAAAGCAAGCCGCCTGGCCAATCCTGGGACTGGCCGCCAATATCAGCATCGCTCTCGCCTTCACCAATCTACTGCCACTCCCGGCAGTCGATGGCGGTCGCATTATGTTTGTCCTGGTTGAAGGCATACGGGGCCGCCGCGTCGACCCCCAGCGTGAAACACTGGTGCACTTCGTCGGCTTTGCACTGCTCCTGGTTCTCATGCTCTTTCTCGTTTACCTGGACATTGTCGATCCCCTGATAACTCCATGAGGAAACATGACGATTTATTCTCGGCACTCCTGGTAAATCTCCTGGAAACTGACAAGCCACTGAGAGCCGCGTTGATCTACCGGTTGTCGGATCCTCTTCCTTCCGAGATGGCGGCGTTTGAAGCTGTATGGCCAACAGCGCCAGTCGAAAGAAGGCGCCTTTTGATGTCACGGCTGGCAGAAACCAGTGAAGCAAGTATCGAGGTAGATTTTTCAACAGTCTCACTGTTTGCGCTGCAAGATGCCGACGCCGAAGTAAGGCGGCAGGCCATCGAAGCTCTGTGGGAAAACGAACAACCCAGCACGATGCGAAAATTGATCGCACTGGCGCAGAGCGACCCGGACGCGAGAGTACGAGCTGCTGCTGCCATCGCGCTAGGCCAATTTGTGCTCCTTGGCGAGCTTGAGGATATAGAGCCAATGATCGCCAAAGAGGCGGAAGAAGCACTGCTCCAGATATGCCACTTCCAGGAAGAAGAGTTAGAAGTGCGGCGAAGAGCACTGGAAAGCATTGCCTTGTCGAGCCGCCAGGAAGTTGAGCCCCTGATCGAAGAAGCGGCCAGGCATGCCGATCTCAAAATGCAAGCCAGTGCCCTGTTTGCAATGGGCCGCAACGGCGATTCCCGGTGGATACCCCATATTAGCGACGCGCTAAGAAGCCCGATCTCGGAACTCTGCTTCGAGGCCACCCGCGCTGCCGGCGAGATCGGTCTTACAACAGCCGTTCCTCATTTGATCCGGTTTGCCCACTCCCACGATCGTGAGATCAAAGAGATGGCTATCTGGTCGCTTGGCGAAATCGGCGGTGTCGAGGCCCAAAATGCTCTCTTCGCCCTGGCCGACGAAGAAACCGACGAGGATTTAATCGAGGCGATCGAAGATGCGAGCAACATGGCCACGTTATCGCTGGGAAACTTTGGCCTACTCGTGCTCCCTTCTGATGATGACGAAGATCTCGATATTTTTGACGAAGAGCAGGATGCTATGGAATAGGTTATCATTGGATGAGACAAGATTTCGTCGGCAGGGTCCCCATGGCAGGGGAAGTGGAGAAATCACATCCGCATGGTTACAAGCAGTGGTAACATCAAGTATTTCTGGATAGTTGTCTTGTTCCTCATCATGTTTACGCCATTTACAATGGCGCAGACACTGGCCCAGACTCCACATATCCAGGCTGTACAATCAACGAGCGTGGACTATGGGACCAGTCTGACGTTCGAGGTACAGGCCACGGCTGACACCACCCTGACAGGTACACATCTCACCGTACAAATAGCCAATCGGAACAACACTTACAGAGAGGCCGTTTCCCTGTTTCCTGGGACAACAGTCATGGCATCACACACTATGACAGTCGATGCGCTCCAGCTGCCTCCATTTGCCCAAATCGTCTACTTCTGGGATTTTCAAGATGAGAGCGGCGGCACATATCGCACCGATCAACAAGTCATATATTACGAAGACACTTATATCCCATGGAAATGGGTGCGTACCAATCAGGGCCATATCACCATTAATACCGATGGCCGCGACCAACTCGTGGCCAACTCGGCCCTTGAGATTGCCACCAGATCGATGGCACAACAAAGCCAACTACTGGGTCTTGCACAACCCCCTGACATCACACTATACATCTACCCGGAACTGACCCAGCTGGCTGCCGCTCTCAGGTTACATCACCAGCACATTCAAGATTGGGTAGCAGCCTACAGCATACCCGATCAGCACATCATTCTGATCGCAAGCACATCAGGGCCGGAAATGCTGCCCAATATGCAACGCGATCTTCCCCACCAAATCACCCATCTGGTTGTCTACGACATCGCCGGCGAGGCCGCTCATCAAGTGCCTGGTTGGTTCAACGAAGGCTTAGCCCTATCATCCGGCTCACCCGAACCCGATTCCACATTCAAGGATGCCCTGAACGAGGCCGTTCACAAGGGTGTCTTATTATCGCTGGAAACACTGTGTATTGGAGACTTCAGCAATTTGCCCCCGCGTGACGCGACGCTGGCCTACGCTCAAAGTGACAGTGTGGTGCGATATATCACAAAACGATACGGCGCCTCACAAATCCAGGCATTAATGGCCGCCTACGCCGACGGTTTCTCGTGCAGCGGTGCTGTTGACCGCGCACTGGGGATTTCGCTCTCGACGCTCGAAACACAATGGCACTCCGAATTAGGTCGCACGGTCACCTCCTCTCGTCAAAATATGACGTTGGCACCCTGGATCCTGGCCTGGGTGGTTAGCCTGGCACTCGCGCTGTTATTTGTCGCGCCTCAGCCGCGGCCAGCGGAAGAGCATTCAGTCTTCGATACGAAGGCAGCAATATCATCACTACCTGACAAGACAGCGGGGACAGGAACAGACAGAGAACAGCCATGACAGCAGCGCCCTATTCTTCATTACGGTGTCTCCATGCCATCGTTCACGGCAAAGTGCAAGGTGTTAATTTCCGAGCCTACACGCTCGAAAAAGCATTCTCGCTTAACCTGAAGGGTTGGGTGCAAAACACCATCAACGGAACGGTTGAGATCGTTGCTGAGGGCAACGAAGATTCCTTAGGCACATTCCTGGAATTTCTACACATTGGCTCTCCGTCAGCTTTTGTAACCCACGTCGATGTCACCTGGGAAGAAGCAACCGGCCAGTTCGAAGATTTTCGAGTCCGGCATTTTTCATTCTGATCTCTATCCAAAACAAGACACCCCATGCAAACTGATGCTGAGCGCCGAGCCTGGCGCATCTTAGTAAGTTTCTTTATGATATTTCTGTTGCTGTGCGGCAGCAGTATTTATCTCATCCAGTGGTATATCTTCCAGTCAACAGTCAAGCTGGGAGCCAACCTGAAAGTAGCTCGAGGCACAGTCAGAATCACCTTACCAAATACGCAAGAGCCTATCGCCGTCACCAACGAGCGACTTGATATTCAAGAGCGGACCATCATTCAAACTGATGAAAAATCACAGGCCATCCTCACACTCAGGGATCCAGAGAGTGGACAGCCTGTAGCTTCGGTTGTTATATTCCGAGATAGTGAAGTCATCCTGACCCGGGCCAGGACACCCCGGTTCCGCGTAAATGCCGCACCTTATCATCTTCGGATCACCAGCAGCTCCGGACGGAATGAAATAGCGATCCTGCCGGATATCCCAAAGGCCCTTCAACTTGAAGCAATCTCTCCTCATGCTGTCATCCAGGCATCAGAGAGTGGACTGTATATCATTGAGGTTGCGCAACAGGACACCCGGGTGATGGTACACTCAGGACAGGCAATTATCATTGAAAAAGAGACAAAGGAACAATTGACATTATCACAAAACAACCATGCCGAGGTGGATTTCCAAAAGCATACCATCACACCCTTGCCTGACGAGCTGCCATTAGTCATCAACAGCACTTTCGAACAAGATCCCAGGCTCGACTGGCAAATCGAAAACAACAGCGATGGGGGGCCAATAGCTCTTTTCCGAAACGTCATCTTCGACGGGCGGCCATCTGTGGCATTGGATAGATCCCAGAGTAACTGGCCGGACACGATACTCTACCATGGTGAGATAGGCATGAGCCAGGAGATGGATGCGAATGTCAACCCCTTTGCCTCGATCGAGCTGCGCGCAACCTTCTATGTCGACGAGCAGTCACTGCCTCTGTGCGGAGAAGCGGGCAGTGAATGTCCTCTCATGATTCGGATCACCTACACCGATATCAACGGAACGGAACGGAGATTCTTTCGCGGGTTCTACGGTTTACCAGATGACAGACAGACGGCTCCACTCCTCTGTGACTCCTGCCGCCTGGAACATGAGCGGATCGCGCTCAAGAGCTGGTATACTTATTCCGAAAACTTAAAAACGGTGCTCCCGGCAGATCAGCAGCCGTTTCGCATTACCGAGATATATTTTTATGCATCCGGGCACGCCTATAAAGTCTACGTATCAGAAGTTAGTCTTCTAGGGATATCTTCCCCTACCCTACCGGCGAGGTAAGATTCAAACAGGGGTTGGGGATTGGGGGATAGGGATTAGGATCAATACCTGTGAATGAATGCTCAGATCGCAATACCATCCATTGACTCCACTGAAAAAACTCGATTTTGGAAAACGGCGTTTTCCCGTCTGACGTTCTTGGTAACACACTTCTGGCCTCGTACCAAGCG
>JAFGLD010000091.1 GCA_016928235.1 Anaerolineae bacterium
CCTGTTGGGATATCTGATTTGTTGACCGACTTTCTCAGTGTACCCTTCAGGAGTTTTTCTGTCATTCTTTATCAAATGGCTTCTTAGCCAGGTATCACCCTGATCTTCCACCTGGATCAAATCCACAAGATTATCGGCGAAACCATTGAGATTCTGAGCAAGACGCAGTTCGATCAGAGGAGGGCCAAGCAGATCTGTCTTTAGATCCATCTCAGAGCCCAAAGCGATAATCCGACCACGACGGATGATGGCAATCCGATCAGCCATTTCCTCAGCCTCGGTCAGATTATGTGTACACAGGATAATTGTTCTTCCGTCGCCGCGCAACTCTGCAATGGCATCGCGCACCTGGCGCGCACTGTAAGGGTCCATAGCCGAAGTAGGCTCATCCAGCAGCAAGACTGGCGGATCGTGTAACATCGAGCGTACCAGAGCAAGTTTTTGACGCATGCCCTTGGAATACTCGCCCAATCTGCGATCCAACGATTCCAACAGGCCAAAACGATCAGTCAGCTCCTCTGTCCGGCGGCGCCGGACGGCTTGGGTCAAGCCACACAGCTCACCAAAGAAATCCAGATATTCGCGGGCCTTCATGCGAAGGTACAGACCATGATTCTCGGTCAGCACCCCCACACTAGCACGAACCTGCTCCGGTTGAGCGACTACATCGTAGCCTGCCACACACGCCGAACCACGTGTGGGCCTCAGGATCGACGTTAACATGCGAACTGTCGTTGTCTTACCCGCGCCATTTGGCCCCAAAAGGGCCAGGACTTCACCCGCATCAATCGTCAGGTTAATGCCATCAACCGCAACGAAGTCGTCAAACTGTTTGGTCAGATCATTTGTCTCGATCATGTCGTACCTGCTCTAAGCCAACACTGCCGATCACAACTTACGCCCCTCATATCCAGCTTACATCACCTACCGATAAAAACTAAACCCCTCTGATCCCGGTTATCTGACTCACAATAGACCTTATCGGCAATAGGTGCGCGATGCGTAAAATCCGCGCTATTTTATGCGTAGATCAGTTGTTTCCGATAAAGTCTAATATCCTGATAAGTCACGCACCTGTCGACACAACTTCCCGGGTATCAAGATCCGGCCTTGCCCGATCATGATACCGCCGTCCGATCATCGAAACGGCCCACAGAACAATAATCAATGCCAGGAACTGCATCCCTGAAAGTCCTAACATACGGTTGACATCGACACGCACAAAATCGGCCAGGAATAATCCGACGGCATATAGCAGCGACACCCCTAACAGGATATCGCCCTTTTGCAGGTGAGCCGAGAGCAGCTTTCTCAATCCCCCTACTCCAACCAGTATCAAAGCAGCCCAGATTGAGAGATAAACAGGCGTGGGGTGAAAGTGTGTCCCAGCCGGAACATCGCCATAGGGTGGTGGAGGATTGGCGATCACGATACCCCAGGGCAGGCTGGTCGGTGGCCCGATCATTTGTCCAACCAACAGGTTACCCCACGGCGCAATGACCAACATGAGCAACAGCCCGGGGATGATCAGCTCGGCCCATAACCAGCCATCCAATTCGCAGCGTCTGAACACCAACAGCGCACCAAGCACAGCCCCAACCAGCATCCCTGCCTGGCCCAGCCCGCCGCTCCAGACAGCCAGCGGCCCGACCTGCAGATCGAAAGGATGCGACAGGTACCAATCCCGGCTGTAAAGCTTCGTCACAGACGGCGGCGGATTCAAGATATAAAAGAGGCGGGCAAACACAATGCCCAGAAACAACATCCAACCGGTCAGATCGAATACAAGCATGGCATTTTCGCCCCGACGATGTGCCATCCAACCGGTAACAACACCACCCATTACCACCGAAAGAATGACCACCATGCTAAAACTGGTTACTATGAATGGGCCCAAATGAAAGATGTGTTGCGTAATCTGCATGATGAAATCTCAATCTTCGGTCGGTTCCTGTAAATCGATGAACAAGTTTCTAACATTGATGGGTGAGCAGTGGTCGGCTTTCAGTGCTCAGCTTAAAATCACAGGTTACGGAAGGTATGTATGATGCAGACCGAAAAAAGATCATCGAGTGTAAAAGCAGCATCGAGCAAAAGTCTGACACTGACACAGATTCCAGCCAGGACATCGTCACGGTTTTCTTATCGACACCCGATAGGCATACCATAATCGCTGACAGACGGTGAACTGGGTAAGCACTGCCAGGATACCCAGTCCAACAACGATCTTCCCACTTAAGAGCATAACAAACAAAATAACAATTCGCTCTACGCGCGTCAGCAAACCCACCTTATTGTCGATTCCAAGCCCTTCAGACCGGGCCCTCACATAACTGACCATAAATGATCCGATCAGTGTCGTAAAAACCAGAATCAGAGCCAGCCAGTTCTCTTGCTGTGACAGGGAATAACCAAGCCCTGACAACAAGACCCCTTCACCATAGCGATCCAGCGTCGAGTCCAGCAGTGCTCCAAAGGAACTACTCTTTCCACCCACGCGCGCTACAGAGCCATCCAGGGCATCGAACAAACTTCCCAGGATAAAGACGATACCCGATCTGAAATAAGCTCCCTGGGCGGCCAACAACGCCGCGACAATCGTCAGCAGGAAACCCGTAACGGTCAGCGCATTTGGGCTGATTTTCAGTTTAACAAGACCAGACGCCAGTCTTTCAAGAGGCCCCCGGGTTATCGCCCGCAACCAGGCTGACAGGCTTTCAAAATGATTTGGGGTGTGTTTTGTTGTCATTCTATCTCGCTTATACTCATGATGGTCGTGGTCAAGAATAGGCGAAAGAGAGTAGATTAGACGCCCATATATCCGACCCTGATTAGTCGATTTGATCGGCAATAGGCAACTATGCGTAAAATCCGGCTTATTTTATGCGTAACTCACAGTCAGGTAGCACCTGAAAATAGGATCTCCAAACCGGTTTCTACCCCACTATTCTGCGTTGCCCCATCTTTTTTTGACCGCCAGGTCTCTTGCCGATCGACAAAGACGGCAAACGACCTTCAGTTGACACTTATGCTCACACTACATTCGAGAGGCTATCGATAGCATTGCCAAAAGTGAAAAAGACAGACAAAGCTACCTGCAAATCTCTCCTTGTGTGCTATTGATATCTCCCCAACCAGATGCCATCAACATCCGCCATCGTTGATCGGCTTCCTCGGCTGTCAAAGGGAAATCCGGCCCGACATTCTCCACCATCACGGAGGCTACACAAGAAGCATAGTAGCAGGCTTCCTCCATCGTGCCATATTTCAAATAGCCAACCATGAAACCGGCGGCATATGTATCACCTGCGCCCGTCGGATCGACGGCATTCGTGGCATAGGCAGGCACACGAACATAGTTGTGTCCATCATAACCGGCAGAACCCTCGGCAGCCAGCGTGACGATGGCTATCCGGCAACCCAGCCCATGCAATCTCTCAGTTGCCCGGCGAAGATCCTTCTCACTGCTACGCGGGTGAATACCTGTGATGATTTCGGCCTCAATTTCATTGGCCTTGACGGCATCACACAGTGGGATCATAGCATCGACATCTGGGCTACGATAGTGTTCGATGCGGCCATCTGCCCCAATGCGTCTCAGAACCCCCTGCGGATCGAGAAGAACGTGCCCACGTGCAGTAATTCGAATCTTTTTGACGAGATCGAGCGAGACCTCCCCCAAGATCGGCCCGATGATTACAAAATCCGCAGCCGACAGCACCTCGGAAGGAACGTCCGGCACAGCCAATGCCTGCCCCAGCACATCCAGTGTTCGATTTCCAAGTGTATCATAGTAAATCAGGCTAAAGCCGCCTGTCTCCGGGGAGTGATAAATATGGCTGCCAATATCATAGCGACTAAGAGCATCGTGAAACACACCGCCAAAATCATCGCCAACACAGCCAACCATCGTCGCCCTGGCGCCAAGCTTACGTGCCGCCAGGCAGGCATTGGTCGAGCAGCCGGATAGAATGCGAGTACGGGTATCTATCTGCGGCGTCTTGATATAATCGTAGACCGGATTACCAATACCAACGATGTGCATAGGAGCGCCTGCGTCCTTTTGGCTTACAAAGGCTATGCACAGAGTATAACGCCGTTCATCCCTCTGCCCACAAAAGCAGACCCAGCCGAGTTATTGTGTAATCAGGTGGATCGCCATATCATTGCAGCATCCAGAATCAGAAGATTTTGTCAAGCTGAGGGCAGTACGCTATACTACCAGCCGTTACTCTAAGAGACCCCAACATAAACCAGGAGTAACCAATCGGGGCGTAGCGCAGTTTGGCCAGCGCGCACGGTTCGGGTCCGTGAGGTCGGCGGTTCAAGTCCGCCCGCCCCGACAAGAAACGGGTCTACCTCTTATCTGGTAGACCCGTTTTGCTTTTCTAATGACGATTAGCCATCAGCATTCAACTGGCGTTTCGCTTCGTTCCAGAGCACATCCATCTCTTCGAGGCTCATCTCACGCAGCGAGCGTCCCATCTGGCCGGCTCGACGCTCCACCAGGGCAAAACGCTCGTAAAATCGCCGGTTGGCCGCCCGGAGCGCGTCTTCCGGATTGAGCTTAAGCCAACGTGCCCAAACAGCAATTACGAACAGCAGATCGCCGATCTCATGCAGGCGCTCCTCCGGCGTGACCGCCTCTAACAGCTCGTCCAGTTCCTCACGAACCTTGTCGATCACGCCCTGCTCGCTTGGCCAGTCGAAGCCAACCCGCGCAGCTCGCTCATCATACTCGTGCGCCTGCGCAAGCGCGGGCAGCGTCTTGGGAATACCATCCAACAAGCTGCGCTCACTCTGACCATTATCGGCGCGCTCCTTGGCTTTGATCTGCTCCCAGTTGACCATCACCCGTGTGGGATCGCCCTGCACATCAACCCCGCCCCACACATGCGGATGCCGACGTTTCAGCTTGGCATCGACATGCCGGATGATATCGGCCATGGAAAACTCGCCTTCGTCGACTGCGACCTGGCTGTGCAAGACAATCTGGAGCAGCAGATCGCCCAGCTCTTCCCGCATCTTGCACGCATCCTCACTATCAATTGCTTCCAGCACCTCGTAGGCCTCTTCGATCAGATGAGGACGCAGGCTCTGGTGTGTCTGCTCACGATCCCAGGGACACCCATCAGGCGAGCGCAAATGAGCAATCGTTTCTTGAAATCCCTCGAAGCTCGAAACGCCCCCAGATGTCTCGAAGGGAGACACATAGAGCGTCGTCAAAGGCGATACAGAGCGGCGGTCCATCTCATAGAGCGGCAACGCCTCGACGCGCTGCTCAGTCGTTCCAACACCGTGCAGAAGCGTCACAGGGTGATCATCAGGATACTGGTTCATCAACGTCAGCTTGACATCGGAAGCCAGTTGCCGGCTGTAAACCTGTGCAACCAATGCCCCTCGATCCGGATTGATCTGAGGATGATAAGCCGTGACAAAGTCGGTCGCATCGAGCAACTGCATACCGGCAATGCCGTCTATCCCCAGAGCAGCCAGGGATGGCTCGATGAAACTAAGCCCGTGAATGACGCGGACACCAATATCCTTCATTCCACATACCGCCAACAGGCGCGTCACAGTCCCTTCACCCACCATGGGATCGCCTGGCACCGCGTAGACCACATCCTGACCGTCAGAAGCCAGCATCACCAGACGGTCGACGATCGTCTCGTATACCTGGGCAAAATCGTCGGCCTGCTCATACAGATCATCGAAGCTGTGGTAGACCGGTCCGACCGGCAGATGGGGCACCGTGGGGTGCACTCGTGTCCGAAGGTAAACATCTTGAGTCTGACTGAGGATATCCCAGGCCTGGCGCGTCACCTGCCCCGGATCGCCAGGCCCAATCCCTACAACAATCACTGTCATGTCATCGCCTTTCAAGCAACCGGCTACATGTTGTTTCGGATACGCCACTCGCCAACTACATAACGAATGATCAACTGCCCCACTCACTTGTATGCCAACACGCCAAAGGCCTCTGGCCGACGCTCAACGCGCGAAAAACCTGCCTCGCTCAACCGCCGGACAACGCCCCGCATTACCCCCTGCCCTGACTTGCTGCTCAGGTCGCCAATATAGTGAAACAGGCGGCCTCTGTGCCGGAGAATCCGGTGAAGCTGCGCATAAAACTCACCTGCATACAGGTCGCCGGCCAGGCTAAACATCGGCGGATCGTGAAGAATGCGAGAGAAGCTCTCGTCGGCAAAGGCCTCAACTTCGTCGTAGACATCGCCGACGATCTGCCTGATTTTGGGGTTATCAAACAACTCTTCGGACCAGGGGTTCAACCGGGCAATCTCGAGGCTGGCCGGGTCGATTTCGATCGTGATAACCTCTTCCGCTGTCCTGGCCGCTTCGATAGCTGTATAACCTAGCCCGGTCGCCGTATCAAGCACCATGCCCACCATCGGCGCCAGGGTTTTGATCTTCTTGAGTGTATCGCGGTAGGGTTCTGTGCCCTGAATACGATGCATCGGGATACCGGAGACCAGCATCGTCGGAGCATGGGCGGTAGGCATCAAGCTGCGCGCCCACCGGGTTGTCTCTGAGAATGTCTGAATGCCATTGATCGTACCTTCCTCGACGACAAAACACTTTGTCTCCGATTGGTCGATCTGCTCCAGGTTGGGCCATGAGATTATGCGATGATCAGGAAAACGCACCCCCTCCTCGGTCAGACTTACCTCGACCATCGTCCGGTTAAGATCGGGCGATACCTGAACCGAGGGCTTGCCTTCACGCCGGGCAGTCAGCAGCACCTTTGATTGGTAGTGCGACAAGACAAGATGTGACATCAGCTTTTCCGAGCCTTACCGGCAACGAAAGAGACCGCGTTGGCGCGGTCTTGGCATAACATCGAAAAGAAACGGCATCTAGCCGACAGGCACTCTGCTGTTCCTTAGACTTTAACGCTTGGTATAGGTAGGAGCCTTACGTGCGCGCTTCAGTCCAGGCTTCTTGCGTTCTTTCTCGCGTGCATCGCGCGTCAGCAGGCCGGCCTTACGCATCGCAGGGCGCAATTCCGGCTGATACTTAAGCAGGGCCCGCGCCAAGCCCAGTCGAACAGCACCGGTCTGGCCGGTAATACCACCACCCTTAACCAGGACAGTCATATCAAGACTGCCCTGTAATCCTGCCACTTCTAGAGGCAGCATCAAATCAGTTGCATCGCCCACACGAGGAAAATACTCGGTCAGGGCCTTATCATTGACCACGACTTCACCAGCACCGCCCGGATAGATACGAACACGCGCTGTCGAGGTCTTACGGCGTCCCACGCCCTCAAAATACTGTGTAGACATTCAGTCGCCCTCTTCTAAGAAACGAACTTCAACTAGAACTTCAACGGCTCAGGATTCTGAGCAGAATGTGGGTGCTCGGATCCCGCGTACACTTTAAGCTTCTTAAGAATCTCGCCCGCCAATAAATTCTTCGGTAACATCCGGCGCACAGCGTCGGTAATCACCCGATCAGGATGCCGCCGCAACTGGTCGCGCAAGCTGATCGACGTCAACCCTCCAGGATATCCTGAGTGACGATGGTAGAACTTCTCGTCGAGCTTGTTGCCGGTGACCCTGATCTTCTCAGCATTGACCACGATCACGTAGTCGCCACAGTCGAGATGGGGTGTGTAAATTGGCTTGTTCTTGCCGCGCAATATGGTGGCAATCTGGGTCGCCATACGGCCAAGCGTCTGATCGGTGGCATCCACAACATACCACTGGCGCACAACATCTTCCTTCTTTGCTGAGAATGTTTTCACTTTCTACTCCTCACAAAACGCCAGTCCCAAATCTGTGAAGGTGGAACCGTTGTTTAAGTCTATTCCGCAAAACGCACCGCCGTTAATGTCAGCCCATAAGGCGGAGCCGGAGCCGCAGCCAGAGCACGTTGGCGAGCGGCAAGTATACCCTGAAAAGCGGCCTCTGTCATATCCCCCTGTCCCACCATCACCAACGTCGCTGTAATGGTGCGCACCATGCGGTAGAGGAAGGCATTGGCTATGATTGTAAATGTGTGTTGACCATCGAGATCTTGTTGCCAGATCGTCTCAAACACAGTCCGGACGGCATTTTCTCCCTGCGGCGGTGAGCCAAAGGCTCCAAAATCATGGGTGCCTACCAGGCTGCCGGCCGCTTCACGGATATTATCCACGTTCAGCGGCTTGCTCAACCGCCAGGCCCGCCATCGCTGAAGAGGATCTCTCACCGGTGAAACATACAACCGATACACATAACAACGGCTCAGGGCATCGTAACGAGGATGAAAGTCATGTCCGGCCTCTCTCACCCTCAACGCAGCAATGTCGGCGGGCAAATTGGCATTAAGCGCGTTCCGCAGGTCATCAGGCGAGTGCCGCCACTCCAACCCAAAAGCAATCTCCTGCCCTGTCGCATGAACCCCAGCATCGGTCCGCCCTGCGCCAACCACACCAACAAGCTGTTTTCCAATGCCCCCCAAGGCCTTTTCGAGCTCGGCCTGGATAGTCGGCACGTCAGCTTGCCGCTGAAAGCCGTGGTAGGCTGTGCCATCATAGGCCACTGTTGCACGGTAACGCATCCACTGGCCTCGCGGTGTTAGTCTTCCTCCACCAGCGATAGCATCACCATCTGAGCAGCATCGCCGCGACGCATTCCCAACCGGGTAATACGAGTATACCCGCCCGGACGCGAAACATAACGCGGTGCAATATCGTGAAAGAGCTTGTTCACCACTGCCCGATCGGTAATATCACGCGCAACGAGCCGTTGGGCATGAGAAACAATCGCCCGCGCCAGAGTCTCTATCTGCTCAGTCTCTTTGTCTTCAGACAGACGTAGCAGGCGCGCCGACTGGCTATCCGTAAGCAAGAGGCGCAAATCCTCACCCTTGAGATCTTCAGCCAACTCAACCAACCGCTCTGCGTCGCCGCGATTACGGGCCAGTGTGATAAACTTCTCGGCCTGGGCACGGATTGCCTTGGCCTTCGCCTCAGTAGTTTTGATTTTCTCGTGGCGAAACAGATCGGAAATCAGGTTCCGCCGCAACATCTTTCGGTGGTTAGAGTCGCGCCCCAGGCTGCGACCCGCTACTCTATGCCGCATAACGTCAACTTCCTCGTTTTTACTGGTTAGGGTTCGTTAAAATGCTGGTTCCTGCATACTTGAGTCCTTCTCGAAAAGCGCAAGGAACCTGTTTTTCTGTCTCCCTGAGTGCTGTGTTTTACTCAGCTGAATAGTCTACTGGGAGTATGGCATTCCCTTCCTCGGCGGACAGGTATCCCTTCTCACGCAGCCGGACCACAAGCTCCTCAAGCGACTTATCTCCAAAATTACGAATAGCCAGCATGGCATCTTCGCCCTTGTCGAGCATCTCCAAGACTTCACCAATCGTGGTAATGCCCGTTCGTTTCAGCGAGTTAAACACGCGCACACTCAAATCCAACCCCTCAATTGGAAGGTCATAGAAATCGGGATGCGCAGGTTCCTCGGCTGGAGCCGGCTCGCCCTTCTGACCAAACATACTGGGATCCACATTAGCAATAATCCCCAGATGCTGCATCAGGACAGAGGCTGCATCACTCATGGCAATTTCCGGTTCGATTGTGCCATCGGTCCACACTTCGAGTAGCAGCCTGTCGTAATTCGTCTTTTGCTGGACTCGCGCTCGCTCCACATCGTAGCTTACACGCCGGATCGGACAGAAGATAGCATCAATGGGTAGTTCACCCAAAGGTAAACGGCTACGATCTTCCGCAGGCGAATAACCTCGCCCGGTTTCAACAGTCATTTCCATCTCGACACGGGTAGCATCATCATCGATCGCAAACAGGTAAAGGTCAGGATTTTTGATCTCTACCTCCGGCGGACAAATGATATCTGCCGCTGTGACAATTCCACCTTGAACATCCAGACGCAACCGGGCCGATTCCACTTCATGCAAGATCGGTCGCAGTTGCTTAATATTCAAGATAAGCTGTGTCATATCCTCGCGAATATGCGGAATTGCCGAAAACTCATGTGGGACATCCGCCACGCGGATCGACGTCACAGCAGCACCAGGCAAAGATGACAACATCACTCGCCGCAACGCATTACCCAACGTCAGACCAAATCCACGCTCTAAAGGGCTAATGACAAAGCGACCATAGTTGCGCGACATCGCATCACGCTCAATCTTGGGCAGCACTAATGTGTTCGTAGTCAACGAACTTGCCTCCTACATTTTGGCTTCACACAACAGCAGTCTTACCAGTTACTGCCGACCACAAAAACCCGAGGCCAGCAGAACCGAATGCCGATACACTAGCGGCTATAATACTCAACAACCAACTGCTCGTTGATAGTCATATCGATATCGCCTCGCTCCGGCAGGCGCACCACCTGTCCGCTCAGGTTAGCCGCGTCACGATCTAACCATGCAACCAGAGGACGAGCACTGATAACATCCTTGAGTTGCTTAAAATAAACTCGCTTGCGACTACCTGGACGCACTTCTATCTGATCTCCGGGTCGGACAATGCAGGAAGGAATATTGGTGCGCCGACCGTTCAAATTGAAGTGCCCATGCTGCACAAGCTGCCGTGCCTGGGTGCGAGACTCAGCGAAACCCATCCGAAAGATCACATTATCCAGACGGCTTTCCAATACAGTCAGCAAATTGGCACCGGTCATTCCGGGGCGACGTAGTGCATCGCGGAAATAACGGCGAAACTGACGCTCCAAGACACCATAAATACGGCGGACCTTCTGCTTCTCTCGCAACTGCAGAGCATAGTCAGATGCGCGTCCTCGGCGGAACTGCATTGCGTTGCCATGTTGTCCAGCAGGATAATTACGACGTTCGACGGCGCACTTTGGTGAAAGGCAACGGGCTCCCTTTAGGAACAACTTGTCACCTTCGCGCCGACAAAGTTTACACACAGGACCAGTATAACGTGCCATAATGTATGTGCTTCTTCCTTCGCTCGGTTAAGATAATTGATAATGCCATCAAAATGGCAAACATTGAGAGCAACCTTCTGAAAAGGTGCTCTCACACTCTCTCACACTCTTATACTCTACGTTTCTTGCGCGGACGACAACCATTGTGGGGGACAGGTGTCCGGTCGGTTATCGAGCGCACTTTCAAACCACTACGCTGAATTGAACGGATCGCCGACTCTCGGCCTGGGCCAGGGCCCTTCACGAAGATATCAACTTCCTGCATGCCATGTTCGATGGCTTGCTTGGCAGCCATTTCACCGGCCGTACCAGCAGCAAAGGGTGTGCTCTTACGCGATCCCTTGAAACCGGCAGTTCCTGCACTGGCCCAGGTGATGACATTCCCTTGCTGATCGGTCATACTCACGATGGTGTTATTGAAAGTCGCGTGAACATGTGCTTGCCCATAAGGTATATTCTTACGGACTTTACGTGCTCCACGAGTTTGTTTACGTCGTCCCATTCCGTCTCCAATCTTGCCTTTGCTAATTAGCTAAACAGACCACTGTTGAGAAAGGTTTTCGCCTGTTCAACACATTCGTCCGGATTTGGTCTGATATCTAGCCAGCTCCAGTACACCATAGAGCTAAACATATTCCACGGTACAACGAAAACCCAGATATTACTTCTTCTTCGCCCCACGACGACGGCCACGACCAGGCACTGTCTTGCGAACACCACGCCGAGTCCTTGCGTTTGTGCGGGTTCTCTGACCGCGCACTGGAAGACTACGGCGGTGCCGCATACCACGATAGGTACCGATCTCTTGCAGGCGCTTAATGTTGAGTTGGATCTCGCGACGCAACTCACCTTCAACACGATAGTTGGTGCTGATATACTCACGCACCGCAGCAACTTCTGCTTCAGTCAGATCCTTCACCCGCGTATCCGGGTTGATTCCCGTATCTGCCAGAATCCTAACGCTGCGCGGACGCCCGATTCCATAAATATAGGTCAGCCCAACCTCTACTCGCTTATCACGTGGTAGGTCCACACCCTCAATACGTGCCATAAATCCCTTCTCCATCGAGACTATACATCAAGGACACCTACTAACCCTGACGTTGCTTGTGCTTCGGATTGCTACAAATGATATGCACCGTTTTTCCACGTTTGACAACTCTACATTTGGGGCAACGGCGCTTTACAGATGCCCTGACCTTCATTCTTCGTTCCTTTGTTATTTGTTCCAGCGAGACCGACACATACACGATCTCTGATTATATCACGCTAATCCATTTTTGTCAGAATTTCCGGCCCGTTTTCTGTTACCACAATGGTATGCTCAAAATGAGCACACAAACCACCATCTGCCATAACCACTGTCCAGTGATCTTGCAATACCCTGGTTGTTGGGTCGCCTGGCATGACCATTGGCTCTAAGGCAAACGTCATACCCGGCTTCAATCGATTTCCTCGACCTGGGTCTCCCCAGTTAGGAATATGAGGGTCCTCCCACATACTTCGTCCAACACCGTGTCCGCCATATTCGCGAACCACCTGCATGCCTTGCCCCTCTACATAAGTCTGAATCGCATACGATATATCACCAATACGGTTATCAGGAACACAGACCTCGATCCCTTTATACAATGAAGTTTCGGTCACATCTAATAACCGTTGGGCCTCCGGAGCGATCTTACCGATCCCCATACTAAAAGCCGAATCACTGACAAATCCCTTGTAGATCGTCCCACAATCCAGGCTGACGATATCCCCTTCCGCCAGCATCCTCTCACCCGGTATGCCATGCACCAATTGCTCGTTAATTGCCACGGTAATGATTGCAGGAAACGGATGTGGGCTCCCTTTTGGATGACCAAGAAAGGCGGGCTTTCCCCCTCGTTGGGCAATAGTTTCTGCTGCTATCTTATCAAGCTCTTTTGTTTTGACACCCGGACGCACTGCATCTCGAAGCTTGCAAAGAACTTCGGCGTTAATCTGGGCCGATTCCTTCATGGCCTGGATGTCCGCGCGACTCTTAATGATAATGGCCATCAAAACTCACCATTCACTATTTTCGGTACGCTGCCGGATAGTCTGAGCCAACTCCACAGTAATGTTCTCGATGGGTTGAACTGCGTCGACCTCGGCCAGAACACTTCTATTACGATAGTAAGCAATCAGTGGCTCGGTGTTATCCAGATAGACTTGATACCTATCGCGAACAACCTCGGGCTTGTCATCATCACGTTGCGCCAAAACCACCCCATCTCGATCGCACTGACCGGCCACCCTAGGCGGGTTAAACTCAACATGATACAACGCCCCACACTGTGGGCATCCACGCCGCCCGCTAATGCGTCTCACAGCTTCATCCACCGTGATATTTAGCAAGGGCACAATGGTAACTTTTGACTGAAAGCTTTCTTCCAACAGTCTGTCCAACGCTTCAGCCTGGGGGACAGTTCGAGGAAATCCATCCAGAAGTGCCCCTTCATGGCAATCACTCTGTGCCAGACGCTCCTTGACGATCTCGATCGTGACGTCATCGGGCACCAGCTTGCCTTCTGCCATAATCTGCTGAACCTTACGGGCCAAGGGTGTGTCCTGTGTCTTCATTGCACGGAACATATCACCAGTCGAGACCTGCGGGATGCCAACCTTGTCAGTCAACAACTTAGCCTGTGTCCCTTTACCTGATCCCGGAGGTCCTAACAAGACAATGTAAGCAGCCATTCCCCATCCCTTTTAGCGGATAAAGCTCTCACGATTGCGCATAACTAGCTGTGCCTCAAGCTGGCGCATCGTATCGATCACCACACCCACAATAATGATCATTCCACCACCGCTGATACTCAATAACGCATTGCGTATTTCCGCGCCCGATTCCGGCTGGATAAGATTCATCACAATTTGAACCACACCAGGTAGAACAGCAATTCCGCCCAGGAACAAGGCTCCTATCAACGTAATGCGCTGGACAACTTTGTTGATGAAATCCTCGGTGTTTTTACCAGGTCGTATCCCCAGGATAAAACCGCCATTACGCTGAAGGTTGTCCGCCAGATTCTGATTGCGGATCATAACCTCAGTATAAATGTAGGTGAAAGCAAACACCAATACGAAGTATATCAACCAGTAAGCAACCTGCCCCCCCATACGAACACCACCCTGATGGCCGAAAAGGGTTTCGATACTACTGCCCGCATTAGCCAGCCATGTCACCTGACTCCGGCTCGCGAACTGGGCCACAAGCACCGGAAAAGTCAAGAAGGTCTGGGCAAAAATCAACGGAATCATACCCGCGGTATTCACACGTAAAGGCAGGTGAGTTGTACCGCCACCATACATTTTCATGCCCCGCACACGCTTGCCATATTTCACTGGGATGCGGCGCTGCCCCTCCTGAACCACAACTACCACAAATACCGTCAGGATTGTGAGGACAACAAACAAGATGATATTGCGGAGCATGGCAGCCGAATCGGCACTGTACAAGTATCCCAAGTTATCCGGAATACGAGCCACGATACCCGCAAAGATAATCAGGCTCAGACCGTTCCCTATACCGTCCCGCGTGATCAACTCACCCAGCCAGATGGCGAACATCGTCCCGGCCGTCATGACTGCCAACACAGTGATGGTCAACAGAATGTCGCTTGCCGCGCCAAAACCAAATCCTGGAATAGCCAATTCATTGGTCTGCATATTTCGAAGGACATTGACCTGAGTAAAGGCACTAAAGATTGCCATTGGAATAGCCAGAAGAGCCGTGTAGAAATTGATCTTATCACGCCCGGCCTGACCTTCTTTTGCCAACCGTTCGAGGGCCGGGATCAGGGGGGTCAGGATGGTTAAGATGATGCTGGCTGTCACATAAGGATATGGGCCCATCGCCAGCACCGAGAACCTCGATACTGCGCCGCCAGACAGCAAGTCAAGCACTGACGCAAATCCGCTCAGGCTAGATTCTGAGCTAAAAACATCCTTGAGTACCTCATGATCTACACCGGGAACCGGGATATTAGCGGCCAGCCGGTAGACCACCAGGATCGCCAAGGTGATAAAGATACGCCGCCGCAAATCCGGCAACCGAAAAATCTCACGTAAAGCACTAATCAACTCAGACATTGCGTGCTACCTCCATCCCCTCCATAGCAGGACCTACCCGGCTCGCTTGGCCCGGATGGCTTCGATCTGCTCTTTACGCAGCAGCTTGACAGTGGCACGTGCCCCTGTGAACTCGAGTGACAAAATCTCGACTGAGCCTCCGGCTGTCTCGATTTTCTCTTTCGCGCTCTTCGTAATGCGATGGGTCTTGACCACCAGCGCCTTATTCAATTCACCCCGTCCCAAGATAACTACCGGGCTATCAGCTTTTCTGATCAGCCCCGCCTCGGATAACGTCTGGGGAGACACTTCCGCTTTCTTCTCGAATCGCTCTTCTAGCTGATCCAGATTCACTTCCTGGTATTCGATACGGAAAATATTGTTGAAGCCCCTCTTAAAAGGCAAACGACGTACCAGAGGGAGCTGGCCACCTTCAAAATAGGCAGATTTGCCACCGCCAGAACGTGCGCCGGTACCCTTCGTACCACGGCCAGCAGTCTTTCCTTGACCGGCAGCAATGCCGCGACCTACTCGCTTGCGCTTTTTCTTTGCACCTGGATCGGGACGCAGGTCGTGTAATTTCATCGCTAACTCTCCACTTCTTCAATAGTTACCATGTGGTTCACCAGACGCAGCATTCCACGCACCGAAGGTGTATCGGGCTGCTCAACCACCTGATTTATTTTCCTCAAACCGAGCGTGCGAATCGTATCTTTATGCTTCTGCGTATTACCAATTGGACTTCTAACGAGCTTGATTCGCAGCATCTTGGTTAGTTGTGTGGTTTTCTTTGCCATATCAGATTACTCAGCCTCGCTTCTTCTGCTCCGTGTCCAGAATGGAGCAACCTCGTTTGGCTGCTTGCCGCGCATCATCGCAATTTCGCTAAAGTCCTTGAGGTCATGCAGCCCACGCAAGGTCGCCACGGCCACATTCAGCATATTTGCGCTGCCTCTTGATTTAGTCAGGATATCTTTGATCCCGGCCACTTCGACTACCGCACGCACAGCACCACCGGCAATAACGCCCGTACCAGGCGATGCAGGTCTCAACATCACCTCAGCGCCACCATTACGAGACACAATCGGGTGAGGTATGGTCGTGCCAAGCGTCGAGACACGGATCATGTTGCGGCGTGCCTTCTCGGTGCCCTTACGGATCGCGTCAGGCACCTGCCGTGCCTTGCCCACGCCGATCCCTACCATCCCTCGATTGTCACCGACTACGACAACAGTACGGAAGGCAAAGCGGCGTCCACCCTTAATTACTTTGGCGACACGCTTGATATCAATGACACGCTCATCCAGCTCTTCGCGCTCTTCAACGCGGGGTTCACGTCGTCGTCCCATGTTACTCGCTCCAACTCACTAGAAATCCAACCCGGCCTCGCGCGCAGCATCGGCCAGAGCCTTGACGCGGCCATGATACATATAACCGCCCCGATCAAATACGACTTTTTTCACACCTGCATCGATGGCCCGTTCAGCGACAGCGCGCCCAACTAATACGGCTTGCTCTGTCTTATTCTTCCCTACTGCCGCTGTCTGCAACTCAAGATCAACAGTTGAGGCCGATGCCAGCGTGTGGCCAACAGTATCATCGATCACCTGGGCATAAATATGTTTGTCGCTACGAAACACATTCAACCGAGGGCGATCTACTGTACCAACCACGCGCTTCCGAACTCGCTCATGGCGATGCTGGCGCGCTTGCTGACTTTTTCTACTCATACTCTCATTAACCTCTCAATACAATGCTTCAAGACAGTTAACCACCAACCTTACCAGCCTTGCCAGCTTTCTGGCGAACAGCCTCACCCGAATACCGGATACCTTTACCATGATAGGGCTCTGGTGGACGTAACCTACGGATATCCGCAGCCACCTGACCGATCAAAGCGCGATTAGGTGAATTCAGAATGATCAGCCGGCCACGATCTTCGAGCTGAATATTGATGTCGGACGGTGGCACCACGAGAATGTCATGCGAGTGCCCCAAGCTCAACTTAAGGCCGTCCGGTATTAGCTCGGCACGATAACCTGTTCCAATAATTTCCAGCCTAATCTCATATCCCTGGCTCACACCAGTGACCATGTTGTTGATCAGACTCCTGGTCAACCCATGCAAAGACTTGTGATGACGCATATCTGTTGGGCGCGTCACAACAATCTTGCCGTCATCCTGCTCGATCTTCATATCAGGATGAAACCGCTGGGTCAACACCCCCTTGGGGCCTTTGACCGTCACTTCACTTCCCTGGAAGCTCACTGCCACATCCACAGGGATATCAATGGGCTTTTTGCCAATTCGAGACATAGCTCACTCCATTCGAATACCGGGCAACCTGGTTCTACCGGCACCTGGTATCTTTCTACCAGACATAGCACAAGACTTCACCACCAATACGCTGGCGGCGAGCCTGCTCACCTGTAATAACACCATTCGGCGTCGTCAGGATCGCTATGCCCATACCACTCAACACCCAGGGGATATCGCTGTACTTTGTATAGAAGCGACGACCTGGCCTGCTAACCCGCTTCAAGCCTGAGATCACGGGGCGACGCTCACGGCGTAGTCCCACATACTTCAACTGGATCACAATGGTCTTGAACGAACCCGTATCATCAACATGATAGCTTTCAATGTATCCCTCGTCATGGAGAACATGTGCCAAGTCCTCTTTCATCTTCGAATAAGGGATAACAGCATCTACATGACGCGCCATCAACGCATTGCGGATGCGCGTCAGCATATCAGCAATAGGATCACTGACACTCATTTTTGTTTCTCCTCAGCTCTCACCAACTCGACTTGGCTATACCAGGAATATCGCCTTGCAAAGCAAGCTTCCGAAAGCAAATCCGGCATAGCTGGAATTTGCGGATATAGCCACGAGGGCGGCCACAAAGTCTACAACGATTGCGAACCTGCACGGCATACTTACGACGCTGTTCCCGGTAGGGCATACACTTCTTTGACATCAATCCGCTCCCTGACTAGCTCAACTGACGAAATGGCATCCCCAGCAAACGTAACAACTCTCGTCCTTCCTCATCGGTCTGAGCTGTCGTAACGATGCTGATCTCCATCCCGCGCACTTTATCAATCTTGTCGTACTGGATTTCCGGAAAGAGGATCTGCTCACGTAAACCCAGAGTGTAATTACCACGACCATCAAAACTGGTAGGAGATACCCCGCGGAAGTCACGTGTCCGGGGCAGAGCCAGGTTCATGAGCCGATCCAGGAAAGACCACATCCGCTCACCCCGTAAAGTCACCTTGACTCCGATCGAACGTCCTTCACGCAACTTAAAGGCTGCAATGCTTCTACGAGCTTTTGTCACAACCGGACGCTGCCCGGTGATCTTCATGACATCTTCTACAGTCGCATCTAATGCACGGGCGTTATCCAATGCCTCACCAACTCCCACATTGACAACCACCTTCAAAACGCGGGGAGACTCCATGATGTTGCGATAACCGAAGTGTTTGATCATCGCTGGGCGAACACTCTGGTCATAATGTTGTCTCAGTTTATTCATCGATCAATGTCCTCGCCACACTTCTTACATACACGAGCACGCACACCATCTCCCTGCCTGATCCCAACCCGGGTTGGAGCATCACACTGTGGGCAGACTATCATAACATTCGAAGCATGAATCGGTGCTTCAAACTGGATAATCCCAGCCTGCGTCTGGCCCCGTCCTGTCTGCATAGGCCGTTGATGCTTCTTCCGAATGTTCACAGCCTCAACAACCACCCGGTTCTTTTTGGGATAAGTGTACAGAATACGACCCCGCGCGCCTTTATCATTGCCCGCAATAATCTCAACAATGTCATCCTTACGGACAAGCAACTTGACTCTCTGTGTTTTTACTGCCATCTGCGCTTACCTCCAGCGACCTAAAGAACTTCTGGCGCAAGCGAGACAATTTTCATAAATCCCGCATCACGCAACTCGCGCGCCACTGGCCCAAAAATGCGTGTTCCCTTTGGGTTATTTGTGTCACCATCCAGGATAACAGCCGCATTGTCGTCAAAGCGGATGTAGGAACCATCCTCGCGACGATACTCTTTGGCCGTCCGCACAATTACCGCGCGGACAACATCGCTTTTTTTGACATTTGCATTGGGCTGGGCACTTTTGACGGTAGCGACAATAACATCACCAATCCGCCCATAGCGATGTCTGGATCCGCCGGAGATGTGAATAGTCAATATCTCGCGTGCACCACTGTTGTCAGCCACCTTGAGCCGACTCTCTTGCTGAATCATGGCTAAAACCTCGTCGTTTCCTGATCTGTGCTAATTCTCTGCCGGCGGCTCGACCACGTTGGCAGAAACCTCACTGCTACCTTCATCAGCCATAGCGGCCACATCAGCAAGCTCAGTTGTCCGGGCACTGGCACTCTCACCTACAATGCTCTGGACAGCCCACCGTTTATGGCGACTTAAAGGCCGCGATTCAACAATCACAACGGTATCACCCATCTGGCAGATGCCATTCTCATCGTGCGCCATGTACCTCTTCGAATCACGTACCACTTTGCCATATAGTGGGTGACGATAGGTACGATCAATCCGCACAATAACCGTCTTCTGCATTTTGTTGCTCACCACCTGACCCGTCAGGCGACGCCTATTATTCGCCATTCTCGACCTCCTGTTGCCGCTCAGTCAGGATGGTCTTGATGCGAGCAACATCACGCCTTACCATCCTCAGGCGATTTGTGTCCTCCAACTGGCCCGATGCCTGTTGGAATCGCAGTTTCATAAGCTCTTCTTTTGTGTCATCTAATTCTCTACGAAGTTCGGACACAGTAAGTGCTTGTAGTTCTGACGCCTTCATCCTAGTGATACCTCCACTCCAGAAATCGGGTCGATCCGCTTGACAATCTTGCAGTGGATAGGCATCTTATGAGAAGCTAGAATCAGCGCCTCAACAGCAGTCCCTTCATCCACGCCTGCAATCTCGATCATCACCCGCCCTGGCTTGACCACAGCAACCCAGTGATCCACCGAGCCCTTGCCCTTGCCCATACGGGTTTCAGCAGGCTTGGCTGTAACAGGTTTATCCGGGAAAATCCGAATGTAAACTTTACCGCGCCGCTTCAAATGACGCACAATAGTGCGACGCGCAGCTTCAATCTGGCGGCTGGTGATCCAGGCAGGCTCAAGCGCCTGAAGACCAATATCGCCAAAATCGATCTTGACACCGCGCGACTCCTTGCCCTTCATTCGTCCGCGAAACTGCTTGCGATATTTGACACGTTTGGGCATCAACATCTTTGCTCATCTCCACACGGCAGACCAACAACCGGGCCTCCGGCCCTGGATCGACCGTTTCTAGATAGTTCTACTGGCTTACGTAAACCCCAGTCGATTCCGGTTCCGTTTCGGCCAGCACTTCACCCTTGTAAATCCATACTTTCACCCCGATGCGGCCAAAAGTCGTCAGGGCTTCAGCCGTTCCATAGTCGATATCTGCGCGCAGGGTAGTGAGAGGTACTTGTCCTTCATGAACACCCTCGCGACGGGCCATCTCTGCGCCAGACAAACGTCCGGAGCACATAATCTTGATGCCCTTGGCGCCTTGCTTGATAGCCTGTTGTGCAGCACGCTTCATCGCGCGACTATGCGAGATACGTCGATTCAACTGACCAGAGATATTCTCGGCAACCAGCTTGGCATCTGTATCCGGTGAGGTAATCTCCTCAACCTCGATCTTCACCTTCTTGCCTGTCATGGTCTCGAGATCCTGGCGTAGCATCTTGACTGCTTCGCCCTTACGCCCAATCACGATTCCCGGTCGAGCTGTATGAAGTGTCACCAAGACTTGATTGGGATAGCGTTCAATCTCAACCTTTGAAACACCAGCTGTACCATGTATTGATTGAACCTTGTCCCGAATCCGGAAATCCTCATGTAGCAACTCGCTATAGCGGCGCCCTTCTGCATACCATCGTGCATTCCAGTCTCGGATTATCTTCAAGCGAAAGCCTAGTGGATGTACTTTTCGTCCCATGTATCTATTCCTCCTACTTCTCGCCCTTTTCAGTAGATCCGATAACTTGCTGCTCGCTTAGCACAACTGTCACGTGCGAAGTGCGACGAATCCAGGGCTTGAACCGGCCACGCGCTCCAAAACGGCGCCAGGGACGACGTGGACCCTCGTTGGCATACACTTCCGAAATCAGCATCTCACCCGGATCGAGTTCAAAGTTGTTCTCGGCATTCTTCATCGCGCTCTTAACCACTTTCAGTAAGAGGCCGGCACCCTTGTGGGGCATATGCTGTAAAATATTCATTGCTTGCTGGGGAGACATTCCCCGCACCTGATCACACACCAGCCGGATCTTCGTAGGCGAGATCGGCAGGTATCGAGAAGTAGCCCGCACGTCCATAGTTATTTCGCCTTCTTTTCCCTAGTAAAGTGACCACGAAATGTCCGTGTGGGAGCAAACTCACCGAGCCGATGCCCAACCATATTTTCAGTAATGTAGATCGGCACATGCCGACGACCATCGTGTATGGCTATAGTGTGTCCCACAAACTGCGGAAAGATCGTCGAAGCACGACTCCAGGTTCGGAGCACCTTCTTGTCGCCAGTAGCGTTCATCTTCTCGATCTTTGCCAGCAACTTAGGCTCTACAAATGGCCCTTTTTTCAAACTGCGTGACATCTTACCCTCCAGTTATCCCAACTTGCCGCCCTGGCTACTAACGGCGTTTCTTTCCACGACGCCGCACGATAAATCTATCCGTGCGCTTGTTGTGACGTGTCTTCTTACCCAAAGCAGGCTTACCCCAAGGCGTTTTAGGACCGGGCATACCGATTGGCGAACGCCCCTCTCCACCACCATGTGGGTGAGAGTTGGGATCCATCGCGCTGCCGCGCACAGCGGGACGCCATCCAAGCCAGCGTCTACGCCCAGCTTTTCCCAGTTTGATATTGCTGTGCTCAGTGTTTCCCACCTGACCTATAGTCGCCATACAGGCTTGCCGGATCAGGCGCATCTCGCCGCTGGGCATACGCACAGTAGCATACTCGCCTTCCTTCGCCAACAACTGGGCCGATACCCCCGCCGCGCGTACCAGTTGTCCGCCCCGGCCTTCGTGCAACTCAATATTATGCACCATTGTACCAACCGGGATATTGCGGATAGGCAGGGCATTGCCTGGTCGAACCTCGGCCTCCGGGCCGCTCATCACCATTCCCCCGACCTGAAGATCCAGGGGAGCAATGATATATCGCTTCTCACCATCTACGTAAGAAATAAGTGCAATACGAGCTGAACGGTTCGGATCGTACTCAATACTGGCGACACGGCCAGGGATACCAGCCTTGTCACGCTTAAAGTCGATAATCCGGTAACGCCGACGATGCCCACCACCACGATGACGCACCGTTATACGTCCCTGGTTGTTGCGCCCTGCGCGCCGATGCAGCCGCTCGGTCAACGATTTCACGGGACGTTGGCGCGTGATCTCTTCAAATGAGTGCCCGGTCATTCCCCGACGGCCGGGTGACGTAGGCTTATATTTCTTGATCGCCATAAGATACCTCTATTAGCTATCGCAAATCAATGCTTTGACCAGACGCAACGGTCACAAAAGCCTTCTTCCATTCCTTCGTACGGATAAAGGTTTTGCGCATCCGCCGGCCACGTTTGGCAGGCATGACTGCCGTCCGCACCTTCAGCACATTGACGCCAAAGGCAGCCTCTACAGCCTCTTTGATAAGCGGCTTATTGGCCCTGACATCAACCTCGAAAACATAGACATTGTTCCGATCTGTCAGCTGTGTCGTTTTCTCGGTAACTACTGGGCGCCGAATAATATCATAAAGATGCAACTCGCTCATGTCATTCGCTCCTCAGCTGCTTTCCAAGCCAGCTAGTGATGACCTGGAGGGCATCCAGAGGCACGATCACTTTGTCGAACTTCAATAGATCGCGCACGTTCAAATAGTTGGCCTGCAAATAATATGCATCCGGCAGATTACGCACTGACAACTCGATATTCTCATCTGCGTTAGCCAACAGAACCAACGCACTGCTATCGCCCACCAGATTACGCAGCACATCGACCATATCCCGCGTTTTAGGAGTCTTGATCTCCAGTCGATCCACCAACACGATACCATCTTCTGCAGCCTTGGCCGACAACGCTGATCTTAACGCCGCGCGCCGCATTTTCTTGGGCATCTTCTTGGTATATTTGTGCGGGTGTGGGCCGTGTGCGACGCCACCGCCGACGAAAATGGGCGCCGCTCGATTACCATGCCGGGCACGGCCGGTCCCCTTCTGGCGATACCATTTCATCTTGGTGCGGCTAACCTCACTGCGCCCCTTGGTGCTGTGGGTTCCCAGACGCGCATTTGCCATCTGCATCACATAATACTGATGCATCAGCCCCACATTGATGGGCGCTTCGAAAACATCCGACGGCAGCTCAAGCTGCTCGACTTCACGCCCGTTTATATCCTTAACAGGGATTTTGATTGCCATGTGTTTCCCTCTGCTACTACTTAATTGCCGGCAAGATGGTCACCAAGCCACCCTTTGCGCCAGGGATGCTGCCCCTGACAGCCAGGAGGTGCCTTTCAGCATCAACAACAACCACTTCAAGATGCTGCATCGTAACTCGCTCGCCGCCCATACGACCAGCCATACGTGTGCCCTTCATAACACGTCCGGGCGTCGTCGTGGCTCCAATGGAGCCTGGCGCACGGGTCCGGTCAGAAGCACCATGAGTCTTAGGCTGACGGTGGAAATGATGGCGCTTGATTGTCCCGGCAAAACCCTTACCTTTGCTCAAACCCACAACATCCACATACTCGCCGGCGCGAAAAACTTCGACGGTTACCCTCTGGCCTTCCTGCATTCCGGAAATGTCTTCGGTTCGAAATTCACGAAGGTGACGTAGCGCGGGAACACTCTCAGCCAGCTTCTTACGCTCCGGATGTTCATCGTCTGCCCTGAGAAGTCCCAGGTGACCCCGCATGGGCTTCTTTAACCGACGCTCGATTTTACGCTCGCGCGTTTTCTCGTCTGCTATGTCGGCTGCGATTTCTTCGAAGCCAAGCTGTACAGCACTGTAGCCATCCGTGTCTACAGTCTTGATTTGAGTAATCCAGCAGGGACCAGCCTTGATCACCGTTACCGGGATCACTGCCCCATTCTGATCAAAGACCTGGGTCATCCCTACCTTTTTGCCAATGATGCCCTTTATCATTTGTGGCATTGCCTCCACGGGGACTGCTTATCAGAAGAGCAATAGTTGCGGATGCCTTCTTTGCATCATCCCCTACCTTACTATCTCAACTACCCAATCTTAAATCAAGTATTTGGGCAGCTTTGTTGTCAATATGAACTAGAGCTTGATTTCGATGTCAACGCCGGCTGGCAAGTTCAAGCGTGTTAACGTATCAATCGTCTTTGCATCCGGATCGAGCACATCGATCAAACGCAGATGGGTGCGCATTTCAAAATGCTCCTGCGAATCCTTATCAATAAATGTGGATCGCCGCACTGTCCACCGCTCAATCCGTGTTGGCAAAGGCACAGGGCCAAGAATACGCGCCCCTGTACGTTCTGCCGCCTCAACAATCCGCCGCGCCGACTCATCCAGCACGCGGTGGTCATATGCTTTCAGCCGAATTCGGATCTTCTGTTTAGCCATAAGAAATCCTTCAATATCGCGGATGACGGGCCGCTATTAAGAAACCCGCCACCCGATATATGTCACCTTGCGTTATTCAAGAATCTCGGTGATAACGCCGGCGCCAACGGTCAGACCACCCTCGCGGATAGCAAAAGTGGAACCCTTCTCCAAAGCAACC
>JAFGLD010000092.1 GCA_016928235.1 Anaerolineae bacterium
CCCCTTTGTTCATCAAAGACTACTTTTCAGAGGTTCTATCATGCCTCCTTTTTCACTTTTCTATCAAAAGTGAAGGGGGATGAACCCATAGACGTGGAAGTGGATTCCCGCTTTCGCGGGAATGACAATGACACGGACTGCGCACTCATAGCAAGTTTTGCACTAATGCAAAAAAACGGTTAGCGCACCAAAGCGTTGGGATGAAAAACCATTGTCTTGTCATAGACCTTCGCCAACGCTGTCATTCACGCTTGCGCGTGAATGACAGCGTCGATCATGGTAGGCCATCTTTTATCCACCGGTTGTGCCGGTTACAACCTTTTTCTCAAAAACTCAGCCCGCAAATATCTCACCTTCTGTCACAACCTCATGAACCATCCCGATTTCGTGGAATTGAGAAAAATCAGCGAATGGACTGGTCTGGTTACAATTTTATAACGATTCCCATGTCTGTCAGGTGACCTTGTAACATTGCGGCAGATTGCCCGTTTTATGTGTAAGCGCTTCAAATATTGGCTGTGGTGGATGCCTGTTCGAGCGCAGTTGGGCACAAGCAGCCCTGGAGTAGACGACCATTCGTACCCTAACTTTCCGTATGGGCTTACTTAGGCCGCGAAACACTAGGGTGAATACCCCATATAACAAACCCGGTGTCTCCTCTATAATAGGCTTACACGTGGGTTAGTGTATTGAACTTTTGCCCTGAAAGATACGATGCGAGGAAATGAATGGTAAATCTCAAGCTCAAGAAACGTATGCAACATGGTCAGAGCCTGGCTGAGTTCGCTCTTAGCTTGACACTGTTGATCTTGCTGCTATCCGGGTTGATAGACTTGGGCCGTGCCTATTTTGTCTATACCCAGTTAGAGGATGCTGTCGGCGAGGGCGCATTGTATCTGGCTATCAATCCCCGATGCAGGACATCAGGAGGCGGCACAGGATGTTCTGACCCCAATAATGCCATGTACCGCATCCGCAACAGCGGTGGCGGGCTGGTCAATTGGTCGGATGAATCGCTGGCAACAGTCAATGTCATCTATATCGATACAACCGACCCGGTAGAACATGATAGCAGCGTGGATCTTTATGGACATCCGGATGGATACGAGATGCAAGATACGGTTGTCGTCACGATTACCTACCAATTCCGGCTGCTATCGCCTTTCATACCGGGCATGGCCGGCGGCCCATCGTTGCCGCTGACCGTTCGCGCGACGCAGTCAATTATCGAAAAATAGCCAACGGATGGTGAACAAGATGCTAAACAACTCTTTCTCTTCAGTAACCGGGAGCCGCGGGCGGAATGGCCAAAGTCTGACCGAGTTTGCGCTTGTGTTGCCGGTTTTGCTCCTTCTCTTGATGGGAATTATGGATTTGGGCCGCGCGCTTTTTACCTACGCGCAGGCCTCCAGCCAGATGCGCCAGGCGCTGAGACTGGCAGCCGTCATCGGATATGACACTACACCAATACCGCCTTACCGGGACTGTGATCGCATGAGGGAAGTTGGGCAGATGGTCTTCTTTGCCGAATCGATCAATACCACGATTACCTATTTGCGGGTCAATTCGTCGCCGTCAGCCTGGAACAGCAGCGCGGGAGCATTTAACGAGGCATCGGCCGGCGCGGTTCTGTGCGCCGGCTCGACCGGGCCGGATGATCTGAAGAACGGCGATATCTTGCGTATTCGGCAAGACATTCAGATCCGGCTGGTCACGCCCTTACTGCCCCAAACGCTGACCTTCACCCTCCAGGGGCAGCGATCGGTGGTTACCAGTGTTACGCTGACCAGCGTCGAGTATTGCGGAGACCGGATTTGCAATGTCGACAGCGAGACAGCCGTGAATTGCCCTGAGGACTGCGCGACAGGAGATACCAATGCGCCAATCATCTCGCTGATTTCGCCTGTTTGCAACAGTACTGTTTCACTTTCGATGCCTACCACAGTCGAGATCAACGCGATGGACATCGACCCGGGCGATGAGGCAGGCCAGCTCCATGCCTCATTCTACGTTGATGGGACCCCTATCGAGGCAACATATAGCGGCTCAGGTACTCTATATACTGCCAGTTGGAATCCGTCATCGATTGGCACCTATTTGATATATGCCAGTGCAACAGACAACAATACGCCTGTACACACCTCAGCCACCACGTCGTGTAATATCACAGTTGCGGATAGTGGTCTTCCCGTGATTCACAGCATAGGGCCTGCGGCAGTTGATGTATCTATCACCCAGCAGATCAGGGTTCGGGCCAGTGATGTTCAGGATGATGTCAATCTTGGTGCCGGAAACCTGACAGTCGATATCAACGTATCGAAAGGTTCTCTAACATCCGGCGTGACGTTTGACGGCATATATTATGTGGTCGATTGGGAAACACCATCTTCATCCGGCTCGGCGGAAATCAGTGTGACAGTGACAGACAGTGACAGCAACGTTGCCAGCGATACACAATCGGTAGCCATCCAAAGTTGTTCACCTACCTGTGAACCTGTCATTACAATCGTCAGTCCTATGCCCTCTCCGCCTTACATCACGGGGACAGTTCCCTTGACAATCTCGGTAGATGATGATGCTGCCCATCCGCTTCCGACAGTGCAGTACAAGATCGATAGTGGAGAATGGACTGATCTGACATATGTCGCCGGGAACACTTATTCCGTTGATTGGGACACCGTTACAGCCAGCAATGGAACCCTTACTATCTACTATCATGTCGTGGATGTTGCTGGTTTGACAGATGAGCAATCGGTCGAGGTGGCCGTCAAAAACACGATGAATATCAGTGCCATGACGATCTCGTCTTATTGGCCTGGTGGGGCAACTCCCAGTTGGGAAGTCACCGTTACCATTACCGTTGTTGACAGCAATGGACAGCCGGTAGAGGGCGTCACCGTTACAGGAAACTGGGATGTGTATCCTGGTGGCGGCAGTGGTTTGAGTGGCCGGGTAAGTTGCGCCACACCTACTGATACCAGTGGCAAGTGCACCATCACGGTAGGCGGTATTCCGGTAAATAAAAGCTTCAAGTTCCAAATGGCCACTTTGGGTGGTTTCCCTGATGGAACCATAACAGGTAGTAGCACATTGACTTACCTGGCGGCCGACAATCTGATCAATGAAATAAGCCAGGCAGGTCCTAAGAATAAGTGAGTGATTGAGTGGGCAGGTGGGATTTATTGTAAATAAACGGGATCGTTATTTAGGAAGACTGTAATGAGGGAGTGTGTCATGAGTGCTCATCGTCGATCAAATCATAAGAATCGTTCTATATTTTTCCGTCGTCATCCGGGCCAGGCCATTGTGCTGATTGCCCTGGCAATGGTGGCGCTGCTTGGCATGGTTGCCCTGGCAATCGATGGCGGGCAACTGTACTTCTTGCAGCGCGATGCCCAGAATGCCGCCGACGCAGCCATCGTTGCCGCGCTTTTTGAGCTGTGTAAAGATCCGAATATATCGGATGTAGATCGAGCATCCTCAGCGGTAGCTGCGGGGGAAAGCGCGGCGATCCAGAACGGCTTTGACAATGCCGACGACGACGTCGATGTCACAGTGACGGTCCCTTACAATGGATCATACAACGATGTCGAGGTGGTGATCACGGCTGACAAACCGGCTCAGCTTGTTCAGGTGGTCTACCAGGGTCCGTTGGTGGTGACTGCGCGTACAACGGGGCACTGTGAGGCCGGGCACCCCTTCAGTTCGACAGGGTTCGCCGCATTTGCTGGCAGCACTTGTTGCTCTCCTAAGGATGCCGTCAAGATAAACGGCAGTGGTAATACATGTGAGATAGTTGGTGGGACGCATAGCAATGGTTGTACCATGTTGAGTGGTCCCGATACCCACATAGATAGCGTCAGCCTTACCAGCGATCTTCATTCCTCTGTACCCGAGGAGAATATCACATTGGTGGACGATGACGCAGACTCTGTGCCCATTCCTGAGATCTGGAAGATCGAAGATTTCCGGCCTGGTGGAAAATATGCTGCGATTGCTAATGATGATCTAAACCCCACACAGGATCACTACTTCGACTACAGTGGCAGTGACATTGAATCTCTGCCACAAAATCCGGATGGAACGGTTGTACAAGGCATTTACTATACTGATGGGGACATCTGGCTCAAGAAAGAGGACTTTGGCAATGGAGCTGCGGGTGTGACGTTTGCTTGTGAGGGTAGCTTCAGAGTTAATACCAAGATAAATGTTCCCTTCACGGTATATGATCCACCAGATATCGAGCCCCTGCCGTTGGTGTTTTCGAATTACGGCGATGGGAGCTGCGGTCAGGAAAATGATTCTGCTATAAAACTAACCAGCGGGGTTTATTGGCTAGGTGTGCTCTATGCCCCCAACGGGCATGTCTCATTGAGTTTTTCGGCTGGTGGCGCGGACGTGTATGGATGCATTGTTGCCAATACACTCGACATTACGGTTTCCGAGGTCACGTTGATCTGTGATCCTCGACTGTTTCCACCCGTCAAGCCGGTTGTGGGCATCAGCGACTGACAGACTGTTCACCAACTCGATAATCTGAGTTGGTGGAAACAACAAAACCATACTATTATTAAAGACATCCGGCCTGTGTAGTTTTGCTGGGTGTCTTTTAATCTTGGGAACAGCAGGAAGAATGCGTTCACAGTTGGCAGCCCGAAGGAATGAGAATTGATTCACTTACCCATCCATGAAGTTCTTATGGCAAGTTCAACCGGGAAGGTTATTGAATCATCATTCCTAAGCCGGAAGCTAACCGCTGACTGCTTATATCTTAATCAGGTGGCAAAACTATGAGCTTCCAGTATGTGCAACCTCAGCCGGAAGAGAAGAAGAAAACCCCCATGGGGTTGGTGCTTGTTGTCGTTGCTGGTCTGGTTGGAGTGATCGTGCTCATCATCGGGGCTATTGTGCTGGGCCCTCGAATTTCTTCTCTGTTTTCGTCATCATCAGGTGAAGTCACTGTCACCGAGATGGTGCCTTACGATATTCCCAGTGCCCGTGAGTCTTATGTTCCGGCTGTGACGTTGATACGCCAACAAGATCCGGGCGCGCTGCTGGCCAGCGCGACAGGCGCCTGGACGCCTGTCATCGATCGCTCTCAACTGGAAAGTGGCCGGACGGGTTGGACGTTTGCCTTCTATCTTCCGTCGACCCGGCAGATGGCGCGGGTGGTTGTCGATCGCGTGGAAAAACCGCGCCTTGTCAGCGTCGAAGCCTGGGAAACACCTCCCGATCTACTCGACGATCAGAGCTGGCAGATCGACAGCGGCGGGGTTGGCATGGACGCATTTCTGCAAAAGTGCGGAGGCACACTCGATGCACAGCCTGATGACCAGGTGCGCGTCACACTGACAACTTCAGCAGAGAGGCAGAGGTTGTTGTGGCAGTATCAGCTACTTTCACCGACAGGGGCCGTTGTGTGTGAGGCATTTGTCGATGCCTCAAGTGGTCAGGCTCAGTAGCAGAGATTGTTGTATCAAGCTTTGTGGTTGATGTTACCAATTGGCTACTTGCCAAGCATTTATAATCGCGTATAATAACCACACTGTTTACCAATGCAAATGTCTTATTTGGTTTGATCCTAACAGGAGAGACAACTATGGGTGCTGGTCGTGGCCGAAGAACAGGAATGGTGTTGATCTTTATCATCATCATTATGCTTGTAGCTGTATTGGCTGTTGTATATTTTATGCTCCAGCCGTCAACTGGTGAAAATGGGGAAACTGCCGAGCAACCCGGAGACGCGCCTACCGCGACGCCATTGCCGGTCACAGTTGAAGTCATTGTAGCAGCTCGTGACCTCCCGCGCGGAACACGTCTAAGTCTCCAGGATGTTACCACTGTATCCTGGCCGGACACGGTGGCGCGTCCTAATGGCGCATTGGAGCTCAGGGGATTGCTTGACTCTGCCGGGCTCGAGCAGATCGAGGGGCGGATTGCCCGAACAGACATCCTCAGTGGGCAACCGGTGCTTGACCATATGCTCACTCCCGGTGATCAGCCCACCGATTTCAGCGAAACCGGTTCGGACGCGGCCTTGCTCATCCCAAGCGGGCGGGTAGCGATTGCCGTCCCGCTCAATCGCCTGTCTGGGGTAGCCTACGCGCTGCGAGCCGGAGATCACGTGGACATTATGGTCTCTTTCCGTTTTGTGGATGTCGATGAGGATTTCCAGACAATCTTGCCGAACAATGTTGGCCTCACGGTCGTTCCGGTAGATATGGAGATGGATGAAGGCATTATCGTCGCGGGCCGCGAAGAGGAAGGACCATTTGGCATTGATCTGATGGTGGTTCCTTCTGAGATTTCTCAACGGCCACGCCAGGTAACACAGTTGCTGATCGACAATGTAACTGTATTGCGAGTTGGGACATTCTCTCTCTCAGATGTCGATCGGCCGATTGTCATTGCGCAAACGCCGGAACCGCAGGCAACAGCGGAGGAAATGGCAACCGACCAGCCTGCTGAGGGTGTTGTTGCAACAGCGACACCTGTTCCCCAGGTCGTAATTGTTCCTGATATCATCACCCTGATCATGACGCCTCAGGATGCCCTGGTCCTCAAGTATGCTTTTGAGACAGGCGCTGATATTGACTTTGCGCTGCGTAGTGTCCTGGATAAGGATGTCGATGATGTTGAAACGGCAAGTGTAACCCTCCAGTACATTATCGACTTCTATGGAGTGGCCATTCCTCCTCGGATGTCGATCGCGTCTGAGCCGCGCATCGATTTGATGATGGAACAGACAGGAGTCTTTACACCAATGGAGCCGGTGGCCACACCCGTGCCGGAGGAGCCAAGTAGCTAGGTTTCACAGCGCAGGTAACAACATCTGCGCGAGATTTTATGAAGGGAGAAAAGAGATGGCTGGTAAAAAAGGAGCCAAGAAAACCGTTGGTAGAGCCCGCAAGGGTGATATCCAAAAGCAGGTTATCAAGCTGTTCTATGTTCAGAAGCCAAACGGTGCTTTTGCGCCCCGTTATGAACCGCTTCCCACACCAAAGGCAGAAGAAGCACCCGCAGAAAGTTAATCTGCTCACCATTTAGACTTGAACGTCCCAGGCAACCCATGCCTGGGACGTTTCTATTTGATGTAACTGCTTATGTCAGATTGTTCCTTCTCAGCACCCGGTTGTTTTGTCTCCAAACAAGGTCACGATATCGGCCCGATTGAGTGCTTCGTTGGCGCTGATCTTGCGGGTGAGTTGCCCGGTATTGCGGATCGCCTGCGGAACAAATGTCGCCTCACGCAGGAGTGTGTCATCCTGAACCACCTTATCGATCGCGCGCACAAGGGTAGTGGGCTCACCGCTATCGACCCAATGCATGATCCCTTCGATCACAGTGCTCTCTAAAACCATTTCGATGTGAACCTCTTGCACAAAGTAGGCTGGGCGATCTTTGAAGGTGGCTGACGAGACTTCGACGGTGCCGTCGCCGCCCTGGATACCCTCACGGAGGTAGCGGGGGATGGCTGTAAGCAGGTTCCCGGACAGTTCCACAGGCGTATTGCAATATGTGCCGATGACCGTGTAAAACGGTACTTGTGGGTCGGCAGCAGCAATGCAGGCGTGATGTTCCTGTGCCCGCGCCAACAACCGGCTGTTGATCGGAATCCCGGCTTGCTGCCACGTATCCGGATCCCAGATATCCAGATCGGGGAGTGGATTCCAATGAGGATACAGTTCTCTGGGGGCCGGGAGTACAGTGTACATACCAGGGAGGCTGCGCAGCATCTTTTGCGGATCGTTGGACTTGTTCAGCTTCCTGGCGATCTCCATCTTCGGATCATCCCCCCTGGCCAGGTTGATGACGGCATCCAGGGTACCCCTAAATGGTGTGCCAAGTGTTACGGCACGCGCGACAACCCGTTCCGCGTGGGATCGGGTCTGTTCTCCGGTCAGGTAATCCAGAATGACCAGCCCCCCCATGCTGTGCCCCACCAGGGTGACTTTCTTTTTATCGCTGGCAGCCAGCTTTTCATCGATAAATTGCCGTAATCGTTGGGCATGGTCGTCGGGAGCGCGACGCCAGTCGTAGGGGAAAGAGTAAACCTCATATGCGTACTGAAGCCTGAGCAACATCTTGGCATAGACGATCCAGATCGGGCTGGGTGCTTCGATGTGAATGCCGGGAGCGGCGTTAGCCTGACCATCCTCTGTCATGTCGAGACGGTTGAGGTGCCCTTTCAGAAAGGCAATGGGATTCAGCCACAATACCTCGGCGTCTTCGCCTACATTCTCCAGCACAGATCCCATGAAGCCGGGCAGCAAAATGATTATCGAGTCACCTCGCTTCCTGGCGATTGGATCGACAGATGCATAGAGGCGCACCGTTGCCGCATGGCGTCCAAAGAAAGTCTCCATTGCCCGATCAGGAACATCCTGACGAATGTAGGTCTGGAGTTCATCCTCCGATACGCGAATCAGCTTGACCAGATCTTCGGTTTTATTTTTTGGCATGGCAATCACTTTCAAAAATAGTTATGAGCAATGAGTAACGATGACTTCTCAGGTGTTTGAAACTCGATGATCAAGTTTTTGTTCTGTTTGGTTTAGGTGATCAGTAATCAGTTTTCAGTGATCAGTTTAAAATCGTAGCCCAAAGATCGCAGATCACAGGGATTGCAGGGTGAATGACACCC
>JAFGLD010000093.1 GCA_016928235.1 Anaerolineae bacterium
AGTGCTGAACAACCTGGACGAATACACCGACGAATTGGCACGTCTTATGACAGAAAACTTTGAAATTTTAGCGTGCGCTTAGTATAGCAATAGCTAGCCAAGAAGGGACTGAAGCCATCCAACGATATCTTGAGGCTCGATCTGCGGGGTATGTAGAACTCAATGAGGCCAAACTCATACTAGTTGGCGAGGGTGCGGTAGGAAAAAGCTGTCTACTGGACGCATTGCGTGGTGACAAATGGGTCGAACATCCCACAACACATGGTATTGAGATTAAGCAAGTCATAGTTGATGCCCCGAACAATGGCACAAGGATTATTCTCAACGGCTGGGATTTTGGCGGACAACGGGTTTACCGTCCTACGCATCAGTTGTTTTTTAGTGCACCGGCAGTCTACTTAGTAGTATGGAAGCCACGTGATGGATCTCAGCAAGGATCTGTTAGAGAATGGATTGGGCTAGTAAAACATCGCGAACCCGAAGCCAAGATAGTGGTTGTTGCAACACATGGGGGACCTGATCAGAATCAGCCAGATATTGATCGGCAGGAATTATGGGATCTATTTGGCAAGGACACAGTAGTAGATTTCTTTCATATTGATAGCAAACCCGACACAAATGGGAGACGACATAATGTTGCTGAGTTAAGGGATGCCATTGCGCATCTAGCTTCCTATTTACCTGAAGTGGGGCGTGCGGTCCCCAATCGGTGGCAGGATGCTCGTGAGGTTCTGCGGCAAATGGATGCAGCGTACCTGCCATTGGAGGATTTGTTGAAGCTCTGTCGTGATCTTCACATGGAAGATGATGAGGCACGTCTTTTCTTGACTATTTCGCACAGACTTGGACACCTCATTCACTACGCGCAAGATCTGGCCCTGCGTGATATTGTTGTGCTCAAGCCTGACTGGTTGGCTACCGCCATTAGCTTTGTTCTTAATGATAGCAAAACTCGTGACAACAAGGGATTGATCGACTTTGCCAGGCTTGGTGAACTATGGAACAATCCGGCACGTGATACAGAATTCCGCTATCCTCCGAATCTGCATCCTCTGTTTCTCCGACTAATGGAGCGGTTTGATATTTCTTACAAAGTGTCCCTACCAACAGAAGCATCTGATGCCATACAGTTTTGGCAGTTGCTCAGAGACACGCTTGGTAAAACATTTGGAACACTCAATCACTCGCCCGAGCTTCGCTATACAAGTTTGATAGCGCAACTCGTTCCGGAAGTCCGTCCTGACCCTATTCCTTGTTGGGATGGTTGTATGGGCGATGCCAACATCGAGAAAACGCAGATATGTCGTATTGTCGACGACTATAAGGGGCGACCTGCCCAGGCCGAAGGATTGTTTTTTCAGTTGATTGTTCGCCTGCACAAGTATTCACTAGGGCGAGAGAACTTCGCTGAGAGCGTCCATTGGCGACGTGGCTTGGTGCTGGATGACGAATACAATGGACGGGCGCTATTGGAGGAGGTAGACAACAACATTCGCATTACTGTTCGAGCGCCTTACCCTGAGACCTTCCTAGCAGTTCTGACACATGAAGTAGAGTGGTTAGTTGAAAAATTCTGGCCTGGTCTGCGGTGTGACGTAACGGTGCCATGCCTGAATCCAGAACTCTGTACTGGTCTATTTGAAGTCAGAAAGCTTATCGAGAACCAAGTCAGAGGTCGCCGTGAACAACCTTGCCCAGTCTGCAATGTGTGGCAGAGTATTGAGCTCCTTTTGCATAATGCACCCATAGCGCAACCAGAGCCCACAGTTGCACTATTTGCCGAATTTGCTGAGGTGAAGGAAGAATTAGGAATTGTACGTCAGCAACTGGCATACCAAGGCAAAAAGATGATGGGGCGCTTTGACCGATTGGATGATCGCACACGCCGTACTCTGAGCCTTGTGGATGGTCTTTATGGCGAACTTCTCAAAATGCTTATGGATGAAGCAAAGGATGGCCCACGTCTGTTCAGCTTCGTACCAGCTGCGCCTTCAATGTTTAATCCCGAGCGATGGATCAGTGAGAGATTTCTGCTGACCCTGTGGTGTGAGCATTCGCGTTTGCCGTTACCTGCTTTGAATGGAAAGAATAGCAGGAAAGGTGTTTATGAACTCAGGCTCAAACACGAGTGGCTCAAAAGAGCTACTCCGTTTCTTAAGTTACTCATCGGCACTTTGATTCTTGCCTTGCCTGTGGCGTCTTCGGGTATCAAATGGGCGTTGGACGATACGGTTTTCAACTCTATTCAGGAACAGCTCGACTTTGGTAAGGAGATTGTTGACGCATCGCTTGGTGCTAGCGAGAAGATTGTTGATTGGTCAGACAGTGCCGACACCATTCTCTTGCCCAACAGTGAAGCGATCCGCGCCTGCGGAGCAGCCGTGCGAGAACTACATGCATTACTCAAGTCCAAGGACCCCGGTTTTGGTGGACTAGTACGTGTCATGAACAAACGCCATGAGTTCATGTGGGTCCACGAGCAATTTGCAGGGGAATACTAGCCACTCAAGGCTCTGGCCGATAGCTAGTAACGGTTGTGCAATCAGTGGGCAGCGAGTATCAACGAAACCGTTTTATACTCTAGGCCTTGTTGAGGCGGATTCTGTCCAAGCCAGATTACCACGGATGAGGAATTTCGTACGCTAAGCAGACTTTTTACTTGAATACATAGAGCCTCAGTGCTTATAGCAGTTCATTGGCTCAGGTATACAGTTTTCCTCACTTGTGATAACCTGGCTTATATCTCACGTAGCTCCCTCCCATAGCGATTTCGAATAGGTTCCATAATACGAAATCACTTGGCCTTGTCAAGACCCGTTTTGGAGTGTCATTTTGCAAATTATCTTGCACCACTTTTGCTCTCCCGCGGGTTTGGTGAATCGAGGTGATGTCGGCAAACTACGCTGATGCTGCCAGAATGTCAGATCTGGTCGGTGGGAGTGACATTTGGAATTATGGGTCCGGGGGGATTGGAGTAGGGGGATGTTCTTTAGGCAATCGCCTTCCAAGATGCATCCGCATTTCTGTTTGAAGCACAATGCATATAATCATAGTTGGTTCACACTGCGGTACTCTCGGAGAACTCATATGCCATTGACAAGTAAGCAGACACGCCTGGCGCAGAAGATTGATGAGTGGGTACAAGGCATTGAAAGGCGCGGCGGAGGTGAAAAGGAAATGCTTGAAGGTATGTACGACTACATGGCCACCTTCAAGAAACTTTTGGACATCTCCAGCCAGGAGCAAATGGATCTGCTGGCCGCCAAGTACGCCGGGTTCCGGCGCTTTGCGCTGATGCTACAAAATCTGGCGGGAGGCATACAAAACGGGACTATCAAGGTTCCCAGGTAAGCATTGCTCACAACCGGCAGCGATAATACAGCTGGGATGCTCCCACCGCGTCTCTGAGCGAAGGATGTCAAGATGAAGGAACAAGATATTCATGAGACTCTCAGATGGTTCGATGCTTATGAGCTGCCGCAGCGGCTGGAGGAGTGGCGGCAGGTTCGCGGCCGGCTGCTGGACCAGGCCGGTGACTCTGACATCGATACCGGGCTCAAAGAGGAGATCTGGGAGGCGATTGATGACGCAGAAAGCCTCTCGCTCCAGCTTCATGCCCTCTCAGAACTGATCGATCTGGAGATCGCGCCGCTCCAGAAGCTCGTCGACGACTACTACAAGGACCATCCGGAGGAAGAGGACTGGGAGGGCCTTGAAGATCCGGACGAGGAGGATTGGGACGAAGACGACGATGATGATATTGGCTAAGAAAGATGATTAGAGTCAGGTCGTTGGCAAACGGTTCATGTCCGCTCCCCAATTCACAGATTTAGGCTGTCTTGCAGGGTCGTGCAAACAAGGCCAGCCTGGGGAGGTTGGAGTAGGGGGGTAGACAGTCGCCTCTTAGGAGGCGACTGAAAAACCACAGGCAGATACCTTAACCAGGTTCAAACAAAGTGATACCACGTAGCAGCGATGTTACCCGTGGACCTTGTAGCACTTACGACAGCACTTGATTGATGAGTTGCACGGCCTTACCTACACCATCTTCGGTGCTGACCTGAGCGCCCAGGTCAGCCGCACGCCGGCGTCGACTTGGGTCGGTGATGGCACGGGTGATTGCTGCCGCCAACAGCTCGGCGGTCAGCTGGGTAGGGTTGGCGCATCTTTCGCCGACGCCCAATTGAGCCATGCGCTCGGCCCAAAAAGGCTGATCGCTCATCACCGGCACAATGATCTGTGGCACACCCGCTCGCAGTGCGGTAGTGGTGGTACCCATGCCGCCGTGATGCACACACGCCGCCATGCGCGGAAACAACCAATTGTGCGGAATGGAGTCTACGCCTGACGACATTTTTTCCGGGAATATAGGCTCTTCCGCAGATTCCGTGAAAAAGAGGTAATGGTTGTCAGAAGCTTAGCCGAACGAGTTTGTTGCCTTCACTCGATTCACGAAATTCACGGAGGAGCCTATTTTCCCGGATAAAATCTCGTCAGGCGCTTACCCGGAAACACATAGCTCGGGACCCTATCTTCCCTGAAATATCTCATACAGATCGGAGCCGGCCTTCAAAAACACCGGGATGGTATCGAGGGGAGCAGGTATGATCGTCCATTGCCCGCCGTCGTATTCCGTTCCTGCTTTGGCATCGATCCAATCGGTTTCACCAGGCAGATAGATGCTCCGTTCTCGTATTCCCTGACTCAGCACGGGTGCAACGAGGATCTCCGGTCCAAACATGAACTGATCGTCAATCGTCTCGCAGATTGGATTGTTCGGAAAATCAACAAAGAGTGGGCGCATGGGGGGTAGACCCTGCTCGCTGGCAACCTGCATCTGCGTATGAATGTATGGGCGGAGCCGTTCCCTGAGGAACAGCAAATCCCGGATAATCTCATACGCCTCGTCGCCGAATGACCAGACTTCGTTGTCTGCGCCGCTGGTGGGAGGAGGGGCGCTCATCGGCAAACGATGTCCATGCAGACGAAAGATGGGACAGAATACACCGTATTGGAACCAGCGGAGGATCAGCTCGCGGAAGTATGGGGTGCGGATATCGCCGCCGTGGAAACCACCGATATCGGTCGTCCACCAGGGAATGCCGCTCATTGCCATGTTCAGCCCCGCCCGCACCTGCGCCTGGAGCGCCTCAAATGTCGAGGCAATATCGCCAGACCAGATCAGCGAGGCAAACCGCTGGCTGCCCGCCCACGCCGAACGTGACAGCAGGACGATCTCTGTCTCACCCTCCTCACGCATGCCTTCAAAGAATCCCATTTGATGCAGCAGCGGGTAGATATTGGCGACCTCGACGCCGTTGCCCAAAAGGAACCGCAGATTCTGAGGAGTCCACGGGTTGATATCGGGCTCATCGTTGTCCAGCCACCAGAGTTTTACGCCCTGAGCATAATAATTCTGCTTGATGGTATCCCAGATAAACCGGCGTGCTTCGGGATTGGTGGCATCGTAATACGCAAAATAGGCGGGTCCGTTGACATCATGATCAACAAACACCTGCTGCGCATCTACGCCGTATTCGTTGTTGACCAACAGGCCCCGGTCGCGCATCGTTTCATAGTTTTCGCTGAGCGGGATGACGGTCGGCCAGATCGAAACCATGAGCCGGACTCCCATCTTCTTCAGTTCGTCTACCATTGCGGCAGGATCCGGCCAGCAGTGGGGATCAAACCGCCAATCGCCCATATGCGACCAGTTGAAGAAATCGCTGACAATAACGGAGAGAGGAAGACCGCGCTGTTTATACTCGCGCGCCACCTGAAGAAGCTCTTCCTGCGTCTCGTAGCGCAGCCGGGACTGCCAGAAGCCGGATGCCCACTCGGGCAGCGACGGTGTGTGCCCGGTCACACCAGCATAATGCTCCAGAATCTCGGCATAGGTGTCACCGCAGACCACATAATAGTCAAGCTGCTGGGAGCCTTCGGCGACCCAGCGTGTCGCGTTACAACCTAGTTCCACCCGCCCGATAGAAGGGTTATTCCACAAAAAGCCATACTTGCGGCTGGACACCAGGAATGGAATCGCGACTTCTGTGTTCCGCTGGTGAAGCTCGATGACGCACCCTTTTTGATCGAGCCTGCCATGCTGGTGCTGTCCCAGCCCGTATAGGCGTTCGCCCTCCTGCGCCTCAAACCATGCCTCAATCTGAAACAACCGGCCATCTCGTGGTTTGAAGTGACGGCTGGGCGGCATATGGTAGGCGGATACTTCTTTTTCCTGGAGATAGATCTGTCCAGATAGAGTATTTGAATAGAGAATCCACCCGCGGCGGGATATCCTGGCCTGAAGGGCCCCGCAGCGGATGCTTGCCTCGTTATCGCCGATGGTGATGGCAACATCAGAATCGGCAGCCGCTTTGGCTTCAAGCAGCGCATGTGGCAGGTCCAGCCGCTTCCCGGCCAGATTCGCCTGAACCCGCAAGCCGTTGTGGCCCCAGGGCTGTATCCACACCTTGTGCTGATTTTCTTGCCAGACTAACACGTTGCCTTCTCGGGCGAACTGTCCCATACCAGTCAATCCTTTCTCTCATGACAGGCTGCAGGTGCAGAAAACTCAAGACGTGGCGTGGCGGTATGACTAAGCTCGGCGGCCAACCGTTCTCTTCCTCACTGCGAGGCGAAGAGCCACTGCTAGAGAGAAAGTCAAAGTCCACAACTACTTGACACTGCCAGCGGTGATGCCCTTGGTCAGTGTCCGCTGGAAGAGAATGAAGAACAGGATGCAGGGCAGGATGCCCAACAGCGCCGACGCGGCGGAAGCAGTAGCATCCATGTTGTGCTGCCCCTGCAGGACCGCGATGGCCAGCGGCACGGTCTGCTTGGCCGTGGAAGGCAGCAGCACCATTGGCAGGAAGAACTCGTTCCAGGTCCAGATAAAGAAGAACACAAACAGGACACTGATGGTTGGCGTACTAACTGGTACAATGATGCAGAAGAGCAGCTGCAGCTTGTTTGAGCCATCCATCAACGCGGCTTCCAGGATCTCGCGTGGAAACTGACTGTACATCGATGACAGGAGATAGGTGCCAAAGGCGCTCTGGATCACGGCGAAGACCAGGATCACGGCCAGCTGTGTGTTGTACAGCCCCACAAACTTCGCCAGGTAATACAACGGATAGGCCAGTGCCTCTTGCGGCAGGGTATTGGCCATCAGGAAGATGATCAGCAGGATTACCCGGCCTCTCATCTTGCCAATCCCCAGGGCATAGGAGTTGAACAGCGACAATCCGAGGCCCAGGATGGCCACCGAGGTGGCGATGATGAAGCTGTTCCACAATTTGTGGGTGAAATCCAGGCGCTGCCAGGTAGTGAACAGGATATCCCAGTTGAGGTTTTGCGGCAGGCTCATAGGGCCATTGTTGACGTATTCTGTCGGGGTCTTGAAGGAATTGATTACGACCACGCCAAACGGCAGGAGCACAATTGCCAGCAGAACGAGCAGGAGCAGCAGGGAAAGATACTTCACGGTCGTGTTGGTCAGGTGCTGTGAGTTCATCATCCCTTACACTCCTCCTCAATCCTCACGCCGGGATTGCATGGTAATAAAGATGAAGATCAGCACAATGATAATGGCTGTCATGATGGTTGAGATGGTAGCGCCATATCCAACTTGTGCTTTTTCAAAGAAGTTCTGGTAGGCGAAATATGAGGGCACCAGCGTAGCGCTGCCTGGTCCGCCGCGGGTGAGGACGAAAATTTGAGCGAAGACCTTCAGCGAATGGATCAGGGTCATCAAGACCACGACGAAGATCTCGGGCCGGATCTGGTGGATGGTGATGTAGAAGAACCTTTGCAGCCAGGTGGCCCCGTCGACCGCGGCGGCTTCGTACAGCTCCGGCTCTACCCGCTGCAGGGCGGCCATGAAGATGACCAGCGGGTAGCCGATCTGGAACCAGATCATCACACCCATGACGGAGGGCAGCGCCGTGGCTGCCGTCCCCAACCAGTTTCGCGTTAGCGACTCCAATCCAATCGTGGTCAGGAGCCAGTTCAGGACGCCCCATTGAGGTTGCAGTATCCATCGCCAGACGACCCCGGCGATGGCGACCGGCAGAATCTGGGGCAGATAGAACCCCGCCCGGAAAAAGCTGGACGTGATTTTGCCGAACTTGTTGGCAATGTAATCGAAAAGGAAAGCCGCCAGGAGCAGACCGATGAGCGTTGGGATGACAACCATCGCCAGGATCATATACAGGTTGTTGCGAAATGAGGCCCAGAAGTACATGTCATGCAGGATCTTTTGGTAGTTCGCCAGCCCGGCCCAGACGGGCAGGCCGATGCCGCGCCAGTTGGTAAAGCTGATGGCGATGTTGGCCAGGAATGGCAGGATGACGATGATCAGGGTCGCCAGGATGCCCGGGATGAGGAAGACCCCATACCCTTTGTACAGCGAATAGCTGCGCTGGCGCCGCGCGTTCTTGGTTGCTCTGGCCAGTCCCTGGGGGATACCCGGAACAGAACTTTCGTATGCCATGCCCTTTTCCTTCCAAGTACCTGAGGTGGAGGGAGGGGCGAGCGATTGCCGTCGCCCCTCCCTCCACCCGACCCGGCCCTGCGCCTGCATCTCGCTGCCAGGACATAGGGATGACGGGTGATGGGTTACGGGTTATACGGTTCGATCATTTACCCAGGGAGGCCCGGTATTCCTGATAGGGGGCCTGGATATCGGTCAGCATCTGGTCCCGCGTCTTGGTGCCGGCGATCAGCTCCTGCACGGCGGACACCAGGGTGTCATAGTAACCCGGCGCAGGCCAGTCGGGATAGAAGGCAAGTCCATCCTCCTGGCCGATGGTATTGAAGTTCTGGATCAGCTCCTGGATCTTGGGATCGGTGATCTGCAACATATCGGCATTGACCGGGATGCCGCCCGCATTCCCAAGAATGGTCTGGATGTCGGGCTGCATGGTGATATCAATGAAGTCGTAAGCCAGGTCCTTGTTCTTGGCATTGGCGGGCACAATCCAGATATTGCCACCGGAGCCGGGATGGAATTTGTTGCCTGGGAACAGGAAGGTGCCCCACTCGAACTTGGTGATCTCGGTCATTAACCGGCCGTACCACCAGCTCCCCGAAATCATGATGGGATATTCACCATTCTCAAAGGCGACGCCCATGTCTTCAGCAGGCATGGAGGTTGCATCCGCAGAGATGTACCCCTTCTGGACCCACTCGGCCATACGCTCGGTGCCGAAGGCGAACTCTGGTCCGTAGAAGTCGACATCACCCTGATACAGCTCGTAGGCATTGATGAAGTCGCGGTCGGCTTTGCTGAGGACCAGCTCGTACCAGATCTGCTGTGCCGGGTACTCACTGGCGCCTACACTCAGCGGGGTGACCCCGGCCTGGACGAACTTGTCCATCGCCGCTTCGAACTCGTCCAGAGTGGTGGGCACTTCGACCCCACCCTGGACGAACATATCCTTGTTGTAGTAGACCATCACGTATTCGCCATAGTTGGTGACGCCGTACCAAGGCCCCGACCCCATGATGCCGTTCTCATACCGGCAGGTAGCCTGCAGCCCAGGGCTCAGGATCTTGTCCCAGCCGCGTGCCTGCGCTTCCGAGGTGATATCGGTGAGCAATCCCTGCTGCGCCAGGAAGCCGGCGGTCGCATTCCCCTTGTTGTACTCCATGACATCCGGCACCTCGTCCGAATTCAGGATCATGGGCGCCGTCTGCCGGATCTCCTCGAAGCCGCGCTGCTCCAGCTGCACCGTCACGCCGGGGTGCGTGTCTTCAAACTTCTGGATGGCGGCAGCCCAGGCTTTCCCCATAGCGCCATCTTCAGATTCATAGTGCCAGACTTTGAGGACTTGTTCCTCTCCCGAAGCAGCCTGTGTCGCTGGGGAAGTGGGTGCCTCGGTCGCTGCCTCAGTCTGCTCGGGCCGAGCCTGCGTGGCCGGGGCAGTCGGCGAAGGGGCCTGGCAGGCAGCTAAGAGCACTACTGCCAGGAGAATGGACAGCCACATCAACAGTTTGTTACGCATCTTTGTTCTCCTTGAAATGGCTTGAAAAAGAACCGCGGCAGAATTACAGAAATATCAGGAATTTGCTCACCTCCTATTGAGTCAAGGAGCCAGCCACCTGCCGGTTCCCATGATCATCGACAGACTAGCTGAAAGCGAGCGGTTACACGCTGTGCTCGCCAGTGGAAGCCAAGACTCCCCGTCGTGGACCGGAGCTACCCCGTATGACTAAGGGGGAGCGCAGCAGTAGCTGTGTTTCTTGATTCGGCTCCTGCCCTTCGATCTGCTGGATGAGCAGTTCCACTCCGAGCCGTCCTAATTCTGCATTCAGCGGTTGTGCAGTGGTCAGCGCAGGGAACATCAACTCGGCGACGGCGGCGGAGGAACCCAGCACCACAATCGAGAAATCATCCGGGATCCGCCAATGCCGGTCAGTAATCGCCTGTATCACGCCTGGAATAGCCCGATCGTTGATCGACACCAATGCAGTCAGCTCCGGCCATTCCGCCAACAGATCATCAAACGCGGCATAGCCTTCAGCGGGCGTCGCCGAGCAGAAGCGCTGGGCGTTTTCCAAACCGGCCTTCTGCATCGCCCACGCGAAAGAAGCCTGAGCCCGGACCGCCGGGCCGTAACCGGCCTCGATGATCGATTGGGACTGGTTCAGAAAGGCAATTTGGGTATGACCCAGACTGATAAGATAGGAGATGGCTTCGCAAGCAGCCTGTTCAAAATCAGTATCGACATACCACAAGTCAGTCGTATCGGCTGGATGTCCAATCAGGCTGAATGGCAGGCCAATTTCCTGAAACAGGTTGATGCGGTCATCATGGAGATGGACCTCCATCGCTACGACTCCATCGACCAGACCTTGCTGGGTGAGCTGTCGCAGCGATTCGAGATCATGGACTTCGAAGGACCAGAGCAGAAGCTGATAGCCATGCTGTATTGCCGTGTTCGACGCACTGGAGACGAATTCAATTTCAGTGGGTCCTACCCCGCGTTCAGGGGTGGGAAAGTGCAGGGCAATGATGTGGCTTCGCTTGCTGGCCAGAGCACGAGCCAGGGCATGAGGGCGGTAGCCCAGTGTTTTCATAGCCGCAAAGATACGCTGGCGGGTCTCTTCGGAAATGGGGCGCGTACCGTTGAGGGCATAGGAGACAGTACTGAGGGACACGTTTGCCAGCTTAGCGACATCTGCCATGGTAGACATGAAAGGAGGCTCCTGGAGAGATAGAATGCTAATCAGTCCACAGGGAAGTCGAAACGCTTAGTCGAAACGCTTAGTCGAAACGCTTCGACTGCATCTTATCACGGTTCTAACAGGGATGTCAAGAGGGCTTCTC
>JAFGLD010000094.1 GCA_016928235.1 Anaerolineae bacterium
CAAAAAAGATCATGATCTTTTTCCGAAAACTTCTCGATCTTTTTCAAAAACATCTCGATCTTTTTCTCGGCTTGCCAAATCTGCTGCCCATCAAACCAAATGGCAAATGACCTTAAGTTGACAGTTATGGTTGGAAAACACTCGCCATACCGGTAGATTCCCGCTTTCGCGGGAATGACATCGTCCAGTTGATTGTGATTTTCTGATTGTCTCTATTTGGCCCGGAAACAGCATGGTCGGGATCGTTAAAGAATGGGAATGATGTCCAGGTGTGCAGGTTGGGTGGTGGCGCAAGCGCGAAATTGCTTCAAAGGCAAGCCCACACCCTGCGAAATCCCCATCACCCAACGACTACAATGTCGACCACGCTATTCTCGCATGATACCCTGACGTTGCTGCACAACCCAATGAAGCCCATCACGCAGAATCCATGTACCGGGGAGGAGGCGTACGCTCTTCCCCGGTACATTTCTCGCAGAGACCCCTTACTGTATTGTGATCTCTTTTTCTGAGCAGCAAGTCTGGCCTTTTGGGAGTGGTACTCTTTGGCCGTTAACTATGCACACTTTTGGTAACAGGTAATCGTTCAGTACTGCCCGTAAGGCCCTTGAGCCTGGGTTATTCCTGACGACGAAGCCGGCAAGATCACAGACGAACCGTTGATCGCCACGTCCCAATAGGGAACCCAACCCAACCCGAACAGCATTGGCGTGATGTCTTTCTTGAAGGGGGCGACACGCACTTCCTCGATTCGTTTAACAACATCGACCCACTTGTCTTGAACGGCTTGAAGTGATTGTTCCATATCCTGCTGAAGTAATTCGTACTGCTGCTGGATACCCTGCATGCGTTGATCGTAGATACCAACATAATCCTCAGTAGTTGCGGTGTAGCGGCGCAGACGCGTCACGCGTGACAGCACTCGGCCTGCATTACCCCGGAGCAAGTTCAGCGCATCTTCACCCACCGATATCATCTCCTCTTGCTTACGGGCACCCAACTCTGTCGCCTTTTGCTCACGACGCGCTGCCATTGTCTCAGCCCGCGCCTCGAGGTTGGCCAATTTGTTGTCGTAGCGGTTAGCCACCGCATCGATCTCCTTGTCGCGTTCCTGGCGGCAGATAGCCTGAACCTTGGCCTGGAAATCACGCTGGCTTTCTTCGAGACTGCTGTAAATCTTGAGCACCGGGTTATAGTAAACGACCAGCCAGGCATTTTGGACGATCCAGTCAACCAGGTTGGTTTGTAAATCCTTGAAACCCGATCCGGTAGCCAGGGCGGAAGGAATTTCTGCATAGAAGGCTTCAGCAAAAGGGTTTGGATCGAGTGCGTGCGGATCGAAGGGCTCGGATTGGTAATCCAACCAGTTGATCAGAGGAACACGCGGCAGCGTCGGCACAACAAAAGCATAGGTGTAGGCCTGGACACTGTTAGTGGCTCGATGGGCAAACCGGACGTTCACCTGGGCCAACAGTGATGGACGGTAGAGCAGCCGTTTGCGCGTCTCGACCTGGACAGCAGGCTGGTTCATCATCGATTCCCAGTTGCGGATAGCCTGCTCAACCGTGTATTCGGTCGGGAGATAATATTGGTAGATCGAAGATGTCAGCACTGGTGGTACCGATGAGAAGCCAGGTGGCACATCCTCTGACGCCATCGGCGCAGGCGTCTCAACTGGCTGCGGATAGATCGTTTCCGGTGTGCCGGAATAGGTGGTGGGCGATGATGCCGGGGTGGTCTTGTCTGGTTGGTATACCGGGGCCTGTTCGCTGCTCCACTGCGCATGAACCGGCGGTGAAGGAGCTGCCTCTTGTGACACAGGTAAAAAGGATGGATAAGACTGCCGCGGCGCGGAGCTTTGTAGGCTACGCTGATTGGCCATCAGCTGGCTGATTTGTTGCCGGGTTAACGGACCGCGCAGATAAGACATCGTCCAGCGAGATCGCATAAGAATAGGTGTTTCCGGCTCGTGCACATTGTGCATAATGAATTCGCGCGGCCCTAACCGCCCCAATAACGTTTCAACCTTGCGCACGTCAAGCGCCGAAGTCGCATCGCGAGCGCTGTCTAACCCCTCCAGCACTCGGGCTTTGTCGTTCTCGGTTTGCAGCTTACCGATGAGCCACGTTCCGGCATTGGACAAACCTTTGTAATCGATATCTTTAGGGTTCTGCGTAGCGACCAGAATGCCAATACCAAAAGCGCGCGCCTGTTTGAGAAGACGCATGATCGGCCCTTTAGTCGGCGGATTCTGCGTCGGCGGGAACATACCAAACACTTCATCGATGTAAAGAAGCGCTCGCAGACTGGTCGAGCCGGAGAGCGTACGCATCCAGGCCATGAACCCTTCCAACAACAGGGTCATGATGAACTGGCGCTCAGAATCGGTCAGATGAGCAATATAGAAGATGGTAGTGCGCGGGTATCCTTCCGGAGTATAAAGGAAAGACGGGATGTTGATCGGCTCGCCCTGAATCCAATTCTGGAAGTTCGGTGCGGCGATGATGTTATTCAGGAGCTGTGCCAGTTTGAAGCGATCCTTTTCAGGGAAAACACTCTCGACTTCAAGCACGCCTAGCTTGGTGAACGGCGGACGCTGCACCTGGATGATCAGCTGCTCCATCGAGAGATCGGTACCATTGCGCCAGTTATACTCGAAGATATTGGAGATCAGGATATGCTCGCGATCCTCGACCGGCTTGGCGTTGATCCCGACCAGTGCCAGAATAGCCGTTACCGTCCCGGCAATTTTCTCCCGCAGATACTCTTCATTGCCTGTCCATCCCTCACGAGGGGCAGCCAGTGATTGCAGAATGCTAACTTGCAAACCGGCTTCTGACCCAGGCGTATAGATGCTGAATCGAGCAGCACGGCGGTAAGATTGGACGCGCTCGTTGGCCATTCCCCATTCCAACAGTCCTGTCTTCCATTTCTCGGCCTCGGTACTGGCATGCTGCTCAATGGTATGGTTGGTGCGAGCAGCATCTTCAGGATTGATCCAGTCCATGAAGTGCTCCGGCGTGAGATCAGGAAAGGCCAACAACATATTGGTAATGTCGCCCTTGGGGTCGATGATCAGCGCGGGAATACCGTCGACTACTGCTTCTTCCAGTATGCCGATGCCCAGCCCGGTCTTGCCACTGCCGGTCATGCCCAAGATCACACCATGTGTGGTCAGGTCACGAGAGTCGTAATAGACGACATCATTTTCAAGCACCTGGTGTGTGTCGGGGTCGACGCGCGCACCCAGGTAAAAATTATTAGGTGATTCGATAAACTGCATTGTGGTCTCTCCTAAGAAAACGGTTTGAGTGATAAGTCATGAGACAAAGCCCCCGGCTACTTCCACATAGGATTCGTTCTGTTCAATAGGTTACTCACCCTCGAATGGCTTGTTTGCTCAATACGGAAAATTTGAGCCAGAATCTGGTTCACTTCTGGTGAACATGGGCACAGTAGCCACCGGATCGAAATCCGACTTGCACCTACCCACTATGCCGCGCTGAACCGGCTTTTCTAACGATCTTCGATAGTCTTGGCCACTTAGGAATGCGAATTTGTTAACTTACCCGTCCATAATCCTTATTGCAGTCTCAACAGGGAAAATTATTCACTCACCATTCCTGAGCAATTACAATTCTACCCATTTTTGAACATGCGGATAGTAATTAAGGGTGTAAATTCCAGACCATCTGAGATCTCTTTCGATGGTTCAAAACAGAGCGTCTCAGCTGCTCTTGCATTCACCCCCGACCGGCTTGACCGCTTCGGCCATACGTTTTTGGAATTCAGCTTCGTATTGAGCCGCCAAAGTAGCGTCGTGGATGATCAACATGTTTTCATCATTGGATGTGACGGCATTGCCGCTGAAATTAAATGATCCCGTTGCGACCACAGCCCCATCAATGATGATCACCTTGTGGTGAAAGGTGCGCGGGTTGCCGTCCAGCCGCACGTCCAGCCCGGCAGACAACATTGGAGGGCAACGCGAATATTCCGTATTGGCGCCACGCTGCTCAAATATCCCAACCACTTCCACGCCGGCCTTGGCACGATCCAGCATAGCCTGGCCAAGCGATTCCTCGGTAAAAGAGAAGGCCATGAAATGAATAGAGGTCCTGGCTTCTGAGACGACCTGATTCAGGGCGGTCATGGGAGTGTCTTCCGGTGAGAAGTAATTCTCGATGCGTACACCGTCCAACGTAAAGATCGGGTTGGGTGTACCGACCGGCGACGTTGGCCCAAACTGTCCATTGAACATTTCCTCAAATTCGGTTGTGTAATTTTCCGCTAACTTGGTCGAGCGGATCACGATGGCATTATTGTTATTGCGAAAAGTGTCATTGACACTCACATTCCAAGAGCCTGTCCACACTAACTGATTATCGAAGACGAAGAATTTGTTGTGCATATAAGCACCGCGGTTATCAGGTGTGGCCGGTATCCCAGCCTTGATCATTTGTGCCATCTGGGGGTCATCTTCGGTATGCTCGTTGTCATAGACGATACGCACATGGACGCCGCGTTGGTGAGCCGAGATCAATGCATCGGCCACGTTTTGTAGATTGAATTCGAAGACAGCCAGGTTAACGCTGCTTTGTGCCGAATTAATGAGATCGATCAGGTGCTTTTCAATCCCGCCGCTGGTGGTATTACTGTCGTAAAGTGAGGGCTCGGTAAAGTAGAGCGTGTAAAACGACCCACTGCCGGAGGATTCCTGACCACCCGTTAGTGGCTGCTGGTTCCCACTCGAAGGTCCCGATACTTCCTCACGCAGCGTGCTGAGATCGACCCCCAGCATATCACCCAAGAGGTCAATCGCAGCATCACCGCCATAAACCACCCCCGCAACGATCACAATCGCCAGGAGCACTACCAGGCTGATCAATCGCATAGACATGTCTTTTTTTGACTTGTTAACAGCACTACGTTTTTTACGGGTCATTAGATACCTCCGGTCTGAGTAAGAGCAAAATACGCTCCAGTGCATCGCGCGGCGGAAGCTGCATCAGATTGTCGACCAGAGCAGCCAGGTTGTCAGGCAATGGTATGGCCAGCCCCGGCACTTGCGCCGATAGCTCAAATATACCAGCTAAATCTTCTGCCATCACCTCAGCATCACTGTAGGGCAGCCCGCCGATCAGCTTGTTGGTACGCCGAACCACCCGGCGCAGGTTTTGCAATGGAGTTTCAAGACTCTCTTCTGCTTGAACATCATCCATCCCAGATGTTTGCTCGCCGAGCTGCCTGGCGACACCAATCCCCCAATCAAGCAAGGTTTGTGCTTCCGGATCATCCATCTCGTCGGTCAGGCTCTCGTCACCGAGAATCTGCTCGATTGCCTGTTGTACACGATCTTCGATTGTCATGGCATTTCCACCCATCGAATATTTTGTGATGTGATCATTGTAGCCCCATCCTGCCTTGTGGTAAAGCTGGCGAATGGCGGATGGCTCTTGACCTTCATTGCTGCTTATTCCCCACCCTGGAACAAGCGCTAAAGTCGGCACGATTTCCTCCAGCAATCCGGGATGCCCAGCCAGCAGTTCCATCTCGCCAAGCTGCCAGGGTTTGCCGCCAGGGCTGATGAACTGGCCGCCAACTTCCTGGACTATTACCACCCCAGCTGCGCAATCCCATGGCTGTATGCCATAATGAAAGTAAACCTGCAAGCGCCCGGCGGCGAGGTAAGCCAACCCCAATGCTGCCGAGCCCAGCGCGCGCAGTGTTCGGCAAGCAGGGGCCAGTGCAGTGACACTGGCTACCGCCCGGCTGCGCTTTTCGGGTTCGCGCGCCCAGTCCAGACAGATAATAGCATCGTCTAAAGGTACCTGAGTGATGGGCAAAAGCGGCCGACCATTCAGCATCGCCCCGAGTCCTTGAGCTCCTTCGAACATTTCTTCGCGCAACGGATCGTAGATGGCACCGGCAACAGGCTTGCCATCTATTGCCACACCCACCGATACGCTTACCATGGGTATCTTGCCGGCATAATTGGTCGTACCATCGAGGGGATCGATGATCCAGACAATGCCGGAAGGGATATGCCATTGTCCCTGCTCATCCGGGTGAGCAGCAATATCCTCTTCGGCCAAAAAGTGATGATTGGGGTATCGTTCCAGGATAGCGTTAATGGCGGTAAGCTGCGCGGCAGAGTCAGCATCTGTCACAATGTCACGCGGACCTTTGGACTTGACCTTACGCGGTTGGGTGTATCTCTCACACAGCACCATTCCGGCACGGAGAGCGGCACGGCGCGCCATCCGTCGAAGTTGTTCGATGAGAGTCAGATCGACCATGGTACCACTCCTACACACTTTAGTTTCTGCTAAGTGAACGAGCCACAAGGGACAAAAAATGGTCAAATAAACAGGGATGACAAAAGCCCGGAACCAGCAGTCTGTCGAAGGAGTAACTTTGGATAGTCTGAGGATGGAAAAAATAAGGCTGTTACAGCCACGAAATCAGAGGTCATACAAGTTTTGGATACCCCTTGTTGGTAGTCAAGAAAGCCATTCCCAGACTTCTCTGACAAACTACTAGTTCCAAATTTGTCCCGACTGGTACTCCTTCCATCAGCTTTCCCAGTGCTTGTATAGTATAGTTTTCCGCTGTCATGGAGCCGTCTTTCTAGAAGCCTGTCGGAGAAGTCGAAAAACGGGCCCTATCTTACTGAAACAGGATGTCAAACCCATATCCGGCAGTTCAAATAGGGGTATAGAAAGCCTTGTTTGTTCGTTTGATAACCATCCCAAAGTCACTTATCCGACAGACTGCTAGAAGTATAGTTACACCACTGTTCCGTGGAACACTTTTAGCTTACCACGGATTCTGGCTTCACGACATCCAATTTTATAGTCCCCGTTAGCAGAAACCAATATAAAAAGTACCTTTTGGAATTATCTCAATTGTTGAGGAGTGAGGAATATCACCCACATGAAGGTATGTCCATGCTCCAGGGTTCGAATTGCCCATCAGGTAAGTTAATGGTATGCTGAGGTTGGAGAAGAAATATGAGGGGGTATGATGGGAACACGAAGTGCGCTGGATCATGATTTAACCAATATCCGGGATGACATCTTGCGGCTGGGCTCATTGGTCAGTGAGGCCGTTGAGAAAGCTTTCAGTGCCTTTGCTACCAACGATCTACAATTGGCACAGGAGGTCATCCGGGGTGACGACGAGATTGATAGCCTGCACCATGCTCTGGAAGGCCGTATCACTACGACGGTAGCGCTCCAGCAACCCATGGCTAGTGATCTGCGTAAGCTGATCGCCGATCTGCTTATTACCAATGAGCTGGAACGTATGGGAGACTATGCTGAAGGCATTAGCCGGACCATTGTGCGTCATGGCGAAGAGGATACATTACAAGTATCCGACAAGCTGAAAGACATGAGTCGCCTGGTGATTGACATGATCGGCAGCATCATGAAAGCATACCTGGACGAAAGCCCTGACAGTGCCAGAGATGCCGCCAGATATGATGACAAAATGGATATGTTATATAGAGAGCACCTGACCAATCTGGTCACCCGAATGGGGGCGGGTGAACTGTCTATCGAAGAGGGCATCCACCTGATGTGGGCAGCGCACAACCTGGAGCGCATCGGCGACCGTGTGACCAACATCGCCGAGCGCATTGTCTACGCGCGCACAGGTGAATTGGGGGGACTAAATCCTAAGGGCAACAAAGTGTCAGGATAAAAAGGTAAAATGGGGTTGCTGGTTGGTTTAGAAAGCTCATTTCCATCTCGGCAAGACACAACCAATCGGCAGAAGTCAAAAGGCTACAGAGCCTGTACCTTCCGATAACATAAAAAGAATGACCCCACCGTAGTGGGGTCGCTCTTTGCTTCTGATACTTGGTTATACCAGGACAAACAAAGACTAGAGTCTTCTAACGATGTCGCTAAACACGTTGCCGATGGTCGGACCAAGTATTAACAGAATAATGATAACAACGACGGAAACTAGTACGAGGATCAGTGCGTACTCAACAAGGCCCTGGCCCTCTTCACGCGGTAAGAATAACATAATTAAAATCCTTTACTTTATTAAACTAGAATGAATCGCTAACCCTATTCTATAACAAAAACAGCGATTTGAACAGCAAATTCATTACAATTTCATAAAGATTTCTTATTGGGGTATGACAAAACAGGTGGGACAGCATGGTTAAGTTGGACCAACTGAGATTGCGGTTACGTGGCAACCAATAAGATCCTCTTGCGTATTTAGATTCAGGAGACAGCTAACATGATAAGTGTATTGTTGGAGAACAGATCATGGAAAAATATACCCAAAGCTCTATAGGACGAACGGCGATACGCATCGTGATACTCTCATTGAGAGGCCTGATTGTCTTTGTGCTGGGGCTACTGCTGGTTGTTCTGCGCGCCTGGCAGCGATTCTGAGAATGCGCCTTAGGAATGGCGCTTACACGTCCATAAACCTTACTGCAAATGACCATTCCTTACAAAGGATTATGATAACAGAACAGGCTGCATAGCCCGTTCTGTTTTGATCCAAGTCCTTCCGGTCAGATGTAAATCTCCACCCGTCCCCGAGAAAAGTCGTGCTCCCTGATCGCAATGCTGATGGCCGCAGCGATTTTGTCTCCGCCCACCGAAGACGGCTCGATCTCATTAGCATAGTCCTCAGGCTGCGCACAGACAACCCGCAGATCGATCAGCGGTAGGCCAAACTGTATAGCTGCTCGAACAATACAATCGTTAAACACCAATAAACCACCCGTTGCTGCTTGTTGAAATATAGCTTCCGAGAAGCGTGGATAGTAGATCGTACAGATAGCCGTATGTTTCCGAAGCCTGAGCACGGCATTGAGCATCTGCCGATAGACATCCTCGAACTGCTGCCCGATGGACATCAGCCGGCAAGCACCCCCGCCGACCGAATCGGCTCGTTCGCTTAAGATGCTGCTCTGCAATAACGCATCGTTGCCACCGGCACTGATGACAATGTGGGTAGTATCCGGTGGAAGGCGATCTAACTGGCCGATTACATCGCTGGTTATACTGCCATCAACAGCCAGCAAGCTCGCTTGCCAATCAGCAGGCAGCAACACTCGGAGCCGGTCGATGACGGCAGAACCGCCCGCTACATAGGCCGCATTGTCGAAAATCGAATCGCCAAGCAGGACGACATGTCTCACAGCACTTCGACCTCTGTTTCAAACGTCTGCCCAACGAGAGTCACCTCGCCGACGATTTCGAACAATCCACGGACACGGATATCAGCTGACGAACTGCCGACCATGACATCTACCTGTCCAGGCTCAACCACGAAATCCATCTGGCGATCATAGAAGCCGAGGCAGGCAGCAGGGGCATAAAAGACAATCGTGCGCTTTTCTCCAGGTTGGAGCGTGATACGCTTGAAGCCTTTCAACTCACGAACAGGGCGTGTGACGCTACCCACCCGATCGCTCAGATAAAGCTGCACGACTTCATCGCCCACCCGATCGCCGACATTTTTTACATCGATGCTGACGGTCACGGTGCCGGACGGCTCAACCTGCTCCGGACTAATTTGAAGATTGCTGTAGTCAAACTGTGTATAGCTCAATCCGTGGCCGAAAGGAAACAGCGGACTGACAGGCAAATCGACATAATCGCCGTGCCAGTGTGACCGGCAACTGGAAGGCTTGTGATTGTAGTACAGTGGAAGCTGCCCAACCGAGCGAGGGAATGACACAGATAGCTTACCGCCGGGATTGACCTTACCGAACAACACATTGGCAACAGCAGTCCCACCTTCCTGAGCTGGTATCCAGGCTTCAATGATAGCCGGAATGTTCTCTGCTATCCATGGGATGGTATAGGGGCGGCCATTCAACATGACCAGCACGACCGGCGTGCCGGTGGCATGAATGGCCTCGACGAGTTGCTGCTGCACCCCCGGTAGACCAATATCCGACCGGTCGTTGGACTCGCCACAGGTGCTTTTGCGCGTCAACCCCGACTGCCCACCGACTACAACAATAGCAACCTGTGATTGTTTCGCAACAGCAACAGCTTTATCGAATCCGTATGTATCGTCACTGTTTATGTCGCAGCCTTTGGCAAAATAAACCTTTGTATTCGGAGATAGCACAGCCCGGATTCCCGCTAAGGGACTCAAAAATAAATAAGTATTCCAAGTAGGGTATGATAGGGCCAAAAAGGAAGCTCCATGGAATTATCGGATTCGCTGA
>JAFGLD010000095.1 GCA_016928235.1 Anaerolineae bacterium
TAAACTTAAGCACAAACCCGATCTGTTTGGTTCTACATTTTCGGTTATTAGTTCTTGGTTATTAGTCTTTGGTATACAGACAAGAGCCTGCCATTGCAAACAAAAAACTGATCACTACGATGTCGTTTAATCGTCGAGCACTAAAAACTGATCACCAAAGACGGTCATACAAAGTGCGAAATTGAGACTTTAGGGTCTGGCTTTTCAGACAGTTTCTCAGGTTGTTCATGATGCTGAATCCGAATCCAGGTTTTTTTGTCTGGAAGTTAAAGCACGGAAGATGGGTTTTACTGGTTGCGTATGAGGCATTGATTGACAATCCGGCCAATGAAGGCGCTGTATTCATCCCTCATCGGCAGATCGATCTCAACCTTGATCCGGCGTCGCGTTGCGGTGACTGCCTGGCCAGTCAGCGGATTGCTCGCTTCTTTGGTGTAAGTCTCCCACAACAGGCCAACGCCTCGCTTTTGCCAGTTGGGTAGATCGTTAAAATTGATGTTGTTGCCGAATAATAGCTCGTTCTTGTCGGCAACGGACATTCTCGATAGATAATCAGTTGCGTCGGTTGCGCTCTTGCCCTGCTGTCGCAGCATCCAGTAGCAGTGGCCGTTCAAGGCATTGCGACGCGCGTCTTCGCTGCGCCACCGGAAGTAATCGATAACGTCCTCGGGTCTTGGTAGCTGCGATACCCGGCAGTCGAAGGCGGCCACATCCCCCAACAGAATCGAGAATTGGGCGCTGGCCTCGCCGGCCAGGATGGAGTTGAGCTTGCGTGTCTTTCTGCCAAAAGTACTCTCTTGTGGGTGAAACAGCAGAGAGATCTCATCACTCTGTGTATAACCGTAGATGATGCGAAAGCCACATTCCATCAGGTGCCGGGTAGTCCCGATCATGTAGTCGCGCATCCGCTCGTCAAACGGCACCTCAAATGAATGGGTTTCCTTTGTTAGCCGCGTGAAGTTACGACCGTCGATGCGCGCCACGATGAAGATGCCGGGCAGCACACAGTAATCGTCGGCCGTCTCGAAGACCCTCATGCGCCGATCGAGATCATCAAAGTCCATCATGCCACTCCTCAACACTAAACTCACCTGCCGGATCGATGGTTACATAGTACAGCGCATCGAAGCCCTCCTCCAGGCTGGGAAGTTGCAGGCGCTTATGGGCCCCGGCGATGCCTTTCTCCGGGATAACCTTCGATGCTGCTCGCTGCCTGTTGCGCTCAATTGCTTCGGATATACTCGATTTGAAATAGTAGCCGATAACGCAGAATCCGGCAGCTTTAGCCGGGATGATATATCGAGTACGCTCACCAACGGTCAGATTGGTGTTGTCGATGACTAACGGCTGTTTGGCGGCAATGCACGCTTCGAACAGGATACGCTCCCGGTACCGCGTTTTGAGCATATCGAGGTTGATGCGAATGTGGGTATCCTCAAACCTTTGTCGATAAAAGGTTGATTTCCCGGTGGCCTGAATGCCGATGAAGAGGATGGTTTCCATATCAGTTTACATTTCACGCATCATGGGTCAGAAAAGCAAACGTCAAATATCAAATCAGGAAAGTGCGAAATTCAGGCTACAAGCTATCTCCTTGCCGGATAGCAGGTTGGTTGGTACAGTTACTGCACTGTTTGAGACAAATAGTGGCTCAATGCGGACTAGTGGGAAAAGCCGGAAGAAACCGGGTTTTTATCTCACCAAGAACGGCCAATGGATTGCGGAAAAACCCGGTTTCTTAAACCATCCCCAGTTTTCCGCGTCGAGCCCAAATAGTTTACCTTATATCACAGCCGATCTTATCAGGTGTTCGACCTCAAGTCGCATGGACGGTGTGACTAACACTCAATGATCGAGTTTGCGGTTTGCATCATTCAGGCGATCAGTTTTCAGTAATTGACAATTGAACGACATTGTTGATTACTGAAAACTGATCACTGTTAAAAACGTGATCGTCGCGTAACATTCCTAAAGCAACACTTGAGGCCCAACCATCCAGATATCCATCATAAACATATGAAAACACTCATCGATCATCTCCGGAAAGACTGGATCACTTTACTGATCGTTACGATACTGCTGTTGATCCCATCAGGAGCGATAACTATCCCCAGTTGGGCTGACGGCTTGCAATCGCTCTCCTGGATCGTGTTGATTGCCGTATTGGTAAGCTATCTGTTATCGATATCACGCTTCTCCGATACAGCGATCTTATTTATGTCGGTTGTGTATGGCATACTGATCGTGTGGAGTATCATGGCAGTTACTCTGCCAGATGCCTTTCCCTTTCGAGATCGGATGTTGGAGGTTGCCTTCCGTACCGCGGGTTGGATCGAGCGGGCGCTTGGCGGAGGCATTAGCCGGGACAACCTGATGTTTGTGATGCTGATGGCAGGGTGTTTCTGGTTCTTGAGCTTCAATGCAGTGGTCAATGTTTTCCGCTCTCATCGTCTGTGGATGGCAACGACACCACCGGGGTTGGCATTGTTGATCAATGCCTATTATTACCTCGGCAATACCCATATGGATATCTTTCTGATAGCTTACCTCTTTTTGACGCTGTTATTAGTTGTTCGTACCAATATTCAGCTGCGCGAGCGGCTGTGGCATAGTATGCGAGTAGGCTATACCCCTGGCATCCATTTCGATTTGTTACGGGGTGGTCTTACCATCATCGTATTACTGCTCGTTCTGGCCTGGTCACTGCCGGCTGCATCGGCCAGCAGCCGGTTGGCTTCAGCCTGGGACAGATCGATTAACCCGTGGGTACGTGTTCAAGATACTTTCAACCGCCTGTTCAATGGGGTACAAGGGCAGGGCTCTGCTGCTGACTATTATGGTGGTGCTACGCTCTCGATGGGTGGTCCAACCAATCTGGGCAACCAGATAGTGATGTATGTCTATGCCCCCCGAGGGCATCATTACTATTGGCGATCCAAGTTGTTTGATTCCTACGAAAATGGTCGCTGGACTACATCGAGCGAAGATCGTGTCCAATCGGATTTTGGCGTCGTTCGCAGAGAAGAGCAGGTTATTTACGCGCTGCGAACTAACGTTCAACAACGTTTCCAGATCGTAATACCAGCTACTCGGCTAGTCTACGCGGCCCCACAACCGTCCACATTTTCATCACTGCCTATTGTTTATGACATCATCTATACCGCCCCAGGGCAAAAGCTAGGCACAGCAACATCAGTGCGGGCTGTCAATTTACTGATGGCGGGTCGCAAATACGAGGCCATCTCATCGATCAGTACTGCCGACAAGACCAGTCTACGCAACGCGGATACGGATTACCCGGCCTGGGTCAGAGATCGCTATCTACAGTTACCCGCTGCAATTACACCTCGTACACAGGATCTTGTCAGGGCTATCACAGCCCAGCACGATAATCCTTACGATCAAGCCCGCGCGATCGAATCTTACCTGCGTGAACATATCACCTATGACCGGCAGGTCTCGATGCCACCTTCCGGGGTCGATCCGGTGGATTACACGCTTTTTGAGCGGCAAAGAGGATATTGCAATTACTATGCTTCGGCAATGACTGTCATGCTTCGGGTGGCAGGGATACCGGCGCGTGTAGCCGCCGGATTCGCGCAAGGAGAGTTCGATGACTCACTCAATGCCTTCCGCGTGCTTGAGTCCGATGCACACACGTGGGTGGAGGTTTACTTTCCCGGCTATGGGTGGATCGAGTTCGAGCCTACAAGCGCCATCCAGGTTATTACCAGACCCGAATCCTACCCCGATCCGGTTCTGTCTGTGCCGGACGAGCAGCAACCGCCGGAAGCCGTCAATACAACACCACAAAGCCCACAGCAACCACCTGAAGATGTCGTGATTCCTGATGTCGAACAAGACTCTGGCTCATTGGGTGGATCGAAGCCCCTCCCAGCTTCACTGGTGCTGCTAAGTGGTCTCTTCGGGCTGGTGCTGCTCTTGGGCGTGGCCATGGTGGCTACATGGTTTTGGTTTGAACAGAGGGGGATGATGCACTTGAGTGACATCTCACATGGTTATGCGCGTTTGAATACATATGCGCAACTATTGGGAATCCCGGCCGGCGAGAGCGTCACACCCTACGAGCGAGCCGCTCAATTGGCCAACACACTACCGGAAGGTCGTATCCCCATCTCGGTCATCGTCAACCTGTATGTGATAGAACAGTATGGACCACCACCATCGATGCCTGTCCAGCGAGCCCGGCAAAACACTCAGGCTCGTGAAGCCTGGGGAGCAGCCCGGCGAGTTATCGTGAAACAGATACTGAGACGGCTCAACGTGTTTCAATCAAAAAAAATCTGACAGCCGCATGTGGAACGACTGCTACCGTGGGATCTTCTGCCGCTCACAGGCCAGATCGACAATGGTATTAATCAACCTCTCGTGGCTCCAGCCTGCCGCATAGGCCTCGATACACAGATCGCTGTAGCCGGGGTTGAGCCCTGGAAGCGGGTTGACTTCCAGAATATAGGGCTTGTCGTCGTTCTCCTCATCCAGACGGAAATCCACGCGGGCAATATCTTTACAGCCAATGACACGGAAAACGGCCGCGGCCAGCAACCGCAGCTCATGTGCCTTAGCCTCATCAAGATTGGCAGGACAGGTATAATGAAACGCTTCGGCCAGCTCAACCTTGATCCGGTTGGTATATAGTCCTGCCTCCGAAGCATCATACTGGCTCATGTCTACTTCCAGGATAGGGAAAAAGGTCAATTTGTCAGGCAGCTCAGTATCCTGGACGCGCTCGTTTAGCTGGCGTGAGTGGCGTGGCCCCAGGTTACCGATCATCCCAATGGTCAGTTCGCGGCCCCTGACATAGTGTTCGGCCAGAATGGCCTGGTTGTAGCGTTTGAGTTGCTTGTCGACTTGTTCCCGCAGCTGGCCCACATTCGAAACAATGCTCTCGGCGCTGATACCGACGCTTGTTCCCTCGCGGCTCGGCTTAACGAAGAGCGGAAAGCGCAACTCTTCACCATCATCGCCACACAGCTCATCATTGATCGGCTCATCGGCGCTCTCGAAAACCTGGAACTCCGGCGTAGGTAGCTCATGATAGTGCAACACGCGCTTGGTCATTGGCTTATCCAATGCCAGAGTTAGCGTCAGCAGCTTGCTGCCGGTGTAAGGAATTCCCATCATCTCCAACACCGCCGGGATTTGCGACTCGCGGCTGTCTCCCCGATGCCCTTCGGCGATATTGAAGCATAGGTCAGGTCGATAATCACGCAACTGCTCGATCAGGTTATGGGGGGGCAAAATATTAGCCTCGAAAAAGCGGGCTTCGTGCCCGTTGCCTTCCAGGGCAGCGATGATCCCATTGGTGGTTTTAGGGCTATCCAGATCATCCCATTGATCGGGCGGAATTCCCTCCTGCGCAGGGGCATTTACCTTCAGGTTTGCTAGAACGGCAATACGCATAGTGAGCTGTCTAATCCTCCAGTCCCAATCTTTTATGTTGAAGTGCTGTCAATTGGAAACAAAAAAGCGAAAACTCTGCCCTGAGCTTATTGGACAGAGGTAGTAGAAAGGGAGTAGTAGTTGTGGGCAAATGGGAGCGATTTGCGGGTAACAGGTAAGCAACAGCTGGTTCGGAATCGGACCAATATCAGGAGGCTCGTCTAAAAGTGACTCGTTAGATTCTTGTTGCTCGTCTGTCATCGATCTTGGTTACCTGTCATTGATGCTTGATTATACCGCTATCGGGTTGAGACGCCACAACATGTAGGGCTTTTGCATCACATTAGGAAAGGTATCGTCTCAACAACTTGGGGTCGTTTTTAGTTCCTGGCGATTAGTTCTTGGTTTTTGGGATGGTACACGGGGCCGTGATATAGAAAGAGATTATTTGTGAACATGCGGAAAACTGGGGGGTGGTTTAAGAAACCGGGTTTTTCCGCAATCCATTGGCCGTTCTCGGTGAGATAAAAACCCGGTTTCTTTCGGGTTTTTCCACTATTCCGCATTGAGCCGAATTAGCTTGAAGTTGCCTCCCGGATTGTTCGGAAGATACGCCGGCGCCGTGGGGGTGAGGTCAAACGGTGACCCGTACACACGCTATTGCTGCCATACTGCTGCCATACTCCTACCATACTGCTGCCATACTCCTGCCATACTCCTGGTCTCCCCATTCCGTGTCCTGTCCCCTTCCGCTCATCCTGGGTATCTTATCAATCATTCGGGGAACAATGTCTCTGTCACGGCGTTTTTACGCATACAAAGGTGTTGAAGAACGTGACCTTACCCCTTAAAAAAGTACAAAGTACACAAGGAACTCAACAAGCTTCCGTTTGTGTACTTTGTATGATGGCTTTCTATGGCTCAGAGGGCTATTAGACCTGGCTGCTGAGAGTCACTTGACTGTCATTCTGGTATAGACCGGGTACTGCTTCCCGTCCAAATCTTCGACGATAAAGCCGACAGCGTACTCGCCGGCGGCAGCATACAACTCCACCCATTGGAACGGCTCACTTCCGAAAGTAAGCGTCTTACCATCTTCCTTGACCTGACCAATTACATTACCGCCGGCATCCATGTCGAGCCACTTTTCGGAGATGGTAAAGGTGTCACCCTGCGCTGGGGTAATCTCGTGCGGCGCGCCGGTAACGCCTTCACCGGTAAAGCCATAAACAGCCACCAGAGCACCACTCCGGAAACGCAGGATGGCATATTGCGATTCGCCTGTTTGGGCAAAAGTATAGAGGCCTTCTACCGTATACACAGCACTGTCTGCATCTACGCCATATTGTTCAGGTTGAAAGAGCGCGACGGCATTCTGACTCCCATCGCTAACGGCGAAGACGATCGGATCCCAGGTAAAATTGAGTGTGAAGCCATCCTCTTTCCAGACAGGATAGTAGACACCATTCAGCTCACGTGTATCGGTGCTTTCCAGGTAGTCTATATCGGTGATGTTCAGCGAGCTTGCCGCCTGCTCAAAGTACCCCGCAAAAAGGTAAATGTAGCCGATATTGCTCCCCTGGATATCGACGCTTAGCGTTACCGGTTGATCGGGCGCAGCCTGATTGCTTGAGACAGTAATCTCAGAAAGGGTAATGTCCCCCGCGCCAGGGGCGCGCGCGCTGTATCCGCTTGGCGGGATGTAAGGAGTCACATCTGTTGAGCTGAAATCCCTCTCCAGATAGTGATAAGCCAGGAAGTCATCCCACAGTGAGCCGGATGCAAACCGGTTTGCAATGGCTGTGTAGGATTGGGGTCCGGTCAGCGGCGAGCTGTAGAGTTGGGAGTTCGGAAAATAGACGGCTAACCCAGTCGATCCCTTGCGCCCGGCGCCATGTTTTTCGGCGATGATCGTCTTCTTCAATGCCGCGATCACGGCATCGGCTGTCTGCCTGGTCTGATTATCTGAAGTATTTGCCTGCATCAATAACACGAAGTGACCCAGATCGATATAAGAAGGGGGCAGACTGCTTCCAAACACACTCGTATAGGATTGTGTATGGCTACGCGCCTGGGCCACCAGTTGTTGGTTATCACTCCGCAACTGGTAGGCAAAGTTATTGTAACGGGTCATCAGGTCAGGCAGGGCTTGCAAGTCCACCGCGGTCAGGGTCACTTCATAACTCATCTGTGTGGCCAACTGGTCTGCAGAAGCAAGAGCTCCGCCGCCGAAGAGTGCCCCCAGCGGCGAGCCACCGCGCAGGAACTCGGCTCGTTCCGCCGGGTCCTGGATGCGCTGATCATCGATAATGTAGCCGTCTACGATGGCTTTGCTCAACTCCACGCCGCTCATATCCGGATTTTGGACCAGTTTGCCGAGAAAGCCGGCATATGCCCAGCCGATAGCAGGCTCGATTTCCTCAGAGGCAACGGCATAATTGGCATGGGGTTGAATCGCCGCCATAACTTCGATTTGGGACATCAAGCAGGCATCCATGCCAAATATCTCGAATTTATCGATCCCGGCAGTAGCTCGGGCATCGCCAAGAGCCTGATCCAGCTCCATTAAGTACAGGTTGTTCCCAAGACGTTCCGCCAATGGAATGCTGCTGCCGGGAGCTTCATGAGAAGGATCGCTCCAGCCGCCCGGCCAGCCCATACCATGGTCTGAAATGATCAATACATATTTGTCTGCCGGGAATTTCTGGGCACTCCATTGCACAAAATCCACCAGAGTCTGCGGAGAGGACATATTCACTTCGCCGAGATCCTGGACCATCTGTGAGCCGATCCGTCTCAGGTCATTATCCTGGGTCACATAGTAACGCCGGGCAGATGTCCAATCGCCATCACCCTGATATCCGGCGTGGAAGCGGTCAAGCTGCGCCACGATGTTGACATTAGGGCTGGAGCCGACACGCTCCGCTTCATTCAAGTCAAGGTAAATGTCGCGCTCAAGCACCTGGTCGTCGGCATCCTGATAGAGCATCACCGTCCAGGTTTGATTTCCGGATGTCGCAGGGACAGGTGGTGTGAAGTTGGAAGCAGGCGGTTGTTGTAAACCAGAACCACCCTGGCCATAGTCCTGCTCCCCGCCAGTGCCAATATTGACCCCCTGGCCGTTGGTCAGCAGGTAATACCCGATGAATAAAAGGATGATCAGGATTGTCCCGCACCCCCCCACTTGTTTACCGCGAGAAGGCAGACCGCTGCCCAATGACGGACGCGGCAATCCTCCACCGGATGATCCGGATGACACACTGCCGGTATCCCTGCGCGGCTCCTCAGCACGCCCTACTGGCCCGGAACCCTTACGCCTGCGTTTGGCATTGATCTGATCATCGCCCATAGCTGCCTCCAAAATAATGTGAACTTATTTGAATTGTGGGGCAATAGCCTGTTTTTTGCAAAACCGGGTTGTACCTGTTCATCTATTGAGCACCATCGATATGAGAAGCCAAGCATGAGTGGTGATGATCGATCCGCTTCGGCGCGCCCAATCCTTGCCGCTTTACATCTATCTTAATCGCTCTATAATGGTGGCAGAGCTTGGGCGGAACCTGACATAGATGCCGGCTGTCGTTGCGAGAGGCAAATACCCATCTGGCGTCTGTGGCTCATCTTTGGTAATGTACTTCGTCAGGTATCGCCGTCCATCATTTTTCTGTACATTTAGGCTGTGCTCTGATCATCGTTCACTGTTTTTCTGAGGAATAACCTATGTCAGGCGAACTCAAGGTCACCTTTCAAATGACTATCCGTGAGGGCCAACGCCTCGAGACGCATGTGACGGCTCCGGGCGGTGAGACCACGGGCGAGACATCGCTGCCACCCAAAGATGCGCTCGATGAGCTGGCATTGGCCGATCCGGCGCGCCTCTCTGCTGTATTGGTCGAGAGAGTAGGGGAGGCGCTCTACCGGACTCTGGTGTGTGAGGCGGTCGATGAGCTGGTTCTCGATACGCTCACCGATGCACTCCGCGCCGGGCGGCCGGCCCAATTCGAGCTACGCTTCGCTCCCGACCAGATCGCGCTGGCCGGCTACCCCTGGGAAATGATCCGCAATGCTCAAGGCCAATTCCTGGTGCGCGATGGATTGATCGACCTGACACGTTATATCACCTATCCCCAGCCACCACCCACCTTTGACAAATCGATACAAGGACTGCCGCTCTTCCGGCTTATCTCTCAACCTTCATCCCTCCCCCCGATTACGTCCATCGACCTGAAATTTAAGCCGCAGGAGACTCTGGCTCATGCCACCTTTGAGGGTTTTACCCGTCGCCTGCTCATTGACCGTCTGGCGCTGTGGGGGCTCCAGTTCGATGGACATGGCACATTGGCTTTCCAGTGTCTCAAGTGCGATTCGCTGAACGGCCCCAATGCGCTGACTTGCAGAAACTGTGGTGAATCGCTGGCAGGTGCCAGGCACATCGGCGCGCTGGCCTTCGAAAAAGAGGGAGATGTCCACTGGATACCCACCGGTGAGTTCGGCTCGGTCCTTTACAACGCGCATGTCCAATTGGCCATGCTGTTGGCCTGCGAGACATCCCGTGTTGGGAATACACTCGTCTTCAGCGGACTGGCACCCGGGTTGCTGCTGGCCGGTGTCCCGGCAGTCATCGGGATGCAGTTCCCGGTCCGAGATGATTTTGCCAACGGCTTCGCCAATGAATTTTATGCCGCGCTGTCTCAAAACAACGATGTGCTGGCCGCCTTACGTATTGCCCGGCGGATGAATGTATTAGGAGCCTGGTACAGCCCAACCCTCTACCTGCGCCACAAGCCGGATGTCGATGAGCAAAAGGTGGGGACAACTTATCTGCGCCGCAATATCGATACAGCCGCCCCGGCGCGAGTACAACCCGGCGTCGATTTCCTGGCTCGGCTGTGGATCCGCCGGCCTGAGACCAAGCCATTGAGCGCCAGCCGGCTGCGACAGGAGCTGGATATCTCCAAAGAGATACCTGTTTGCCGGAACAAAGGCGAAGCTGAGGTCAAGTTCGAGCCGGTCGAGGGGCGTAAGCTACGCCGGGGTGAGGTTGAGGTACAGATGACTTCACCGACCTGTGACGTGAAACCCGAAGAACGGATCAAGCTCTTTATCGATGAAAGCCTCGACGCGCCGCCTGCTATCTTCACCGCACGGGCCAGGCAGTCCGGGCGTGTGCCGCTGATCTTCAATGTTTGGCAAGACGGCGGCCAGATCCACACTGTCGTCCATCACATCGAGGTGAGTGATGCCATGACTACCGCCATCGATGAGATTGCTACCCACAGCCAACCGGTGGACGTCGATGATCGTGAGATCGTCAGGCTGAGGGGAGACGGCGGGAAGCCCGGTCATGGAGCCCAGCAGAAGCCTGTCATCGCAGAAAAAACAGATGAAGACGGAGCCGTTTTTTGGCCCAAACCACGGATCGCGCCATTGGGTGAAACCCGGCTTGTGGCCGAGGATGGGCGAGCTTTTCAAATCGTCAGTGGAGAGAATCGCGTTGGCCGCTCGCCGGATAACCATATCTATTTGAGCGGCGACCAGACGGTGTCGCGTTGGCATGCCGTGATCGTCAAGCAGGAAGACGGATCGATCTTGCAGGATCTGGGCAGCACCGGGGGAACCTATGTCAACGGAGAACGCATCACGACGATGCTCTTGCAGGACGGCGATGAGATCCAGTTTGGTCAGGATACCCGACTGCGGTTCTATGTGGAGGAAACGAAGGTCATGCCGTCCACATCTTCCCCCCTCGATATGGAAGATACTCTCCATCACATACCGGAAAGGATAGTTGATAAACCGGCAGAGATGCTGGAGGAGCCCGATGCAGACTATGAAGGTTGGCAGGAGGAGATCAGCCAACTGAAAGAAGTGATGAACCTGATGGAGCCTGAGCTGTCAGCCGGCACCAACCCTGCCGATGAGGCCCCGACGCCGTCCGAAAGCATGGCGACCTCTGAGTTAAAAGCGGAACAGAAGAAGGAAGAGAATGTCCAACATCAAGGTGATCAGGATAAGAAGCACAAACGGGAAATCGAAGACGAACAAGATCTGACAAGACCCTCTCAAAAATATTGGTCCCAGGTACCCCCAAAGGACGTACCGACTCAGATTCCATCGCCGCATGGTGATACTGAGACCTCCTTGCCTACTGACAAGCAGACGGAATCAGCCATACAGGGCAATCGGCTTCCCTTCATAGCAGGGGGATGTATCGTCGTGGCTATCATGATGGGATTGCTTCTGGTAGGCGTGATCCTGATCTCCAAAGGATGCAGCAGTCCGGCAACACCTCCAACAGTCATGCCCGATATCAGGGAGCGAGAGGATGTGGTTGCTCCGGGTGATACCGCTCCGCCGATCATCGAGGCAGTGGAACATGTCCCTGGCGAAGTTGGTTATGGCGAATATTGTCCGGAGGAAGAAAATCAGTTTACCATCCAGGCTCACGCGCAGGATGATACCAACCTGGTATCTGTGATGCTGGTCTACACTTTCTACACCAGTAGCGGCGAGCAGGTGGGAGCTGAGAGAACTGTAGATATGTTCGAGATTCGTTCAGGTCTCTATGCAGTCACCGTTCCCACGAGCGTAGCGCAGGAGGTTGGCTACACTGCCGCGGTTGGGGAAATTCGATACACTGTTATTGCCAGTGATGAATCCGGCAACCAGTCGAGTTCCGGCCAGCCCAGGGTGATTCCCATCCATCAGTGTCTTGGGTAGAGAAGACATTCTCGAAGCAAGCATGCTGATAGTAGCTTCCTACTTCTGGAAAGCTTCCTGGGCTGCTTTCAGCCGTTGCTGTACCTGATACTGATCGAAAGCGTTGGGAGCCAGGTGGAGGTAGGTCTGGTAATTGGCAATGGCTTGTTCATACTTACCCAATCCGGCATAAGCATCGGCTAAGTCCCGGTAGAAGGGGGGATAGTTTGCCAGGCCATTTTTCAGGGCGTCCTCAAAGTCATTGATGGCAGCCTGGTATTCTTTGATGCCCAGGTAGATGTACCCCCGTGTGTGCAAGCTGTGAGGATCTTGTGGGTCGAGTTCCAGAGAACGTTTCGAATAATCGAGAGCCGGCTCGTAGTACTCCTGCATAGCAAGCGACCAGGCCAGGTTGTTATACCCAACAGCATCATTGGTAAAGCCGCTATTCTGAACACTTTTCTCCCACAAGCTTTGGGCTTGAGTCTGGTCTCCCATCTCCCAATAGGTCATGCCCCGCTCGATCAGACGATCAGTCGATGAAGGAGAGAGGTTGTCCAGCCTGTCATAGACTTCCAATGCCAGAGTATAGTCTTCGAAATAGCGAAGCGCGCGTGCCTGTGCTTCCATGACCTGGATTTGGCTTGTGTAAGGGACTCAAAAATAAATAAGTATTCCAAGTAGGGTATGATAGGGCCAAAAAGGAAGCTCCATGGAATTATCGGATTCGCTGA
>JAFGLD010000096.1 GCA_016928235.1 Anaerolineae bacterium
GCTACGGGCCCACGAGAGCGGGCAACGGGATTCGAACCCGTAACAACAGCTTGGAAGGCTGATGTGTTACCATTACACTATGCCCGCATGGTGTGTGCATTGTACCGCCAAATCGATCTCTCAACAAGCTTTTTTTTGAGATGGAATCCCTTCCCGAAAAAACGGGCAGTGTGGAGCGTCAAAATCACCGTCGAATCATTGGGATTTATTTAACATTGGCGTCAAAGATACTTGATTGGCTGGACTAGGCACTATATGTAGGGTGTCCTGTTCCGCGCCTACCCACATATGGGGTTCTGGTAGCCCTCTAAAATAGACAAACCTGTTTCAAACACATTTAACAATCGACAACCTTAAAGATTTCAATGTTTTAATCTTTTCTTATTGTTTGTATTCCATCTCTCTGATAAGATGTTTACTACAGTGACACAGTCAATAAAGGCACTGTACAAAGTCAGATCAGCAAGATCGCACACCCCATTCTCGTGCGTCTTTTTTATCAGCCGCAACCCTATCACCAAAGGTAAATATCACAAATGAGCGATCAACCTCGCAGCGCCGCGACGATCTGGCAGACTGCGTATGGCGAACTACAACTCCAAATGCCCCGAGAGACTTTCGACACGTGGCTTCGCCAGGCACGTTTGATCGCTCATGAAGACGGCACTTACATCATCGGGGTGCACAACGTTTACGCCCGTGAGTGGCTGGAGCACCGTCTCAAAAAGGTTATCGTTCGTACACTGGGCCAAATTGCCGAACGGACGGTCGAAGTCAGCTTTGTCGTCTGGTCCGGCGAGCATGCCGAAGAAGATCTGCGATCGGCCGGCCCGCTGTTGGCAAGTCTGGAGCCGACCGCCGAGCCAGCGCCGCGCTTCGAAGGACCTTCTCAAGGTGAGACCGGGCTCAATCCTCGCTACACATTCGAGGCTTACGCTGTGGGCAGTTGCAACCGGTTGGCTCACGCCGCTGCCATGGCAGTGATCGAGACACCGGCTACCCAGTTTAACCCCCTGTACATTTACGCCGATGTCGGGCTGGGAAAGACCCACCTGCTGCATGCCATCGGCAATTCCTGCCGGGAAAAGCAGCTGCGCGTGCTGTTTGTCGCTTCCGAAACATTCACCAATGACCTGGTGGGCGCCATCAAATCTCATCGCACGCCGGAATTCCGAGAGAAGTACCGCAATGTCGATCTGCTGCTGGTTGATGATATCGACTTCCTGGCCGGCAAAGAATCGTCACAAGAAGAGTTCTATCACACCTTCAATACCCTGTACGACAGTGGGGCTCAGGTCGTGGTAGTCAGCAGCCGGCCGCCTGGACATATCAAGAAGCTCGATCCACGCCTGCAATCCCGCTTTGACGGCGGGCTGGTAGTCGAGCTGATGCCGCCGGATTTTGAGACACGCATGGCGATCCTCCACATCAAGGCCCAGCAGCGAGGCGCTGAAAACCGCATCCCCCTTGAAGCTTTCGAGATGATTGCTGGGGAGGTGGACGGCAGTGTGCGAGACCTGGAAGGCGCGCTGAACCGCCTGATTGCCGCGTCGATGCTGACCAATGTACCGCCATCTACCGCTCTGGTCGAGGAGGTTCTTGGCCCAATCCGCGCCAGCCAGCCCGATTTGACCCTGGAAGATATCATCATGGCGGTGGCCGAATATTATCGAGTGGATGCGGAGGATTTGTGCGGGCGCGGACGCTCACGCGAGGTATCGATTGCCCGCCAGGTGGCGGTCTACCTGGCCTACAAGGAGACCAATACCTCCCTACAACAAATCGGTGAGGCGATCGGTGGACGCAATCACAGCACAGTGCTGTACAGCTACGAGCGCATTGGCGATCTAATGGATACCGACTCGCAGGTGCGCCGCGATGTACAGGCCATCATGCAGACGCTCAAGCCGCAGCGAGTAGCCCCGGTACGTCTTCATCACATGTAGCTGCCGGTTACATTCATACACAAGTCCGGATCAGGTTGAACACGTTCCGAACTCGCGTGATGTTTTGTCAGCCAACCAACTGTTCCCCTTCAACGATCATTCCCGGTAATGACATCCTACACTATCCTTGTTTTCCCACGCGGCGCCGGTGATGATAATGGCGACCCTGGCAGCATTCCTTAGTCCGATCACCCCATCGGTCAGGCGGGACACCTGGTAGAATTGCTCGATGTCCGTCTCCAGGTGTCTGAGCTTGCGCAAGGCCCAATGTAACCGGCTGGTCGAGCGCACCAGGCCGACATAGTTCCACATGATGTGTTTGATAGTGTACATATCCTGGCTGATCAGCGCCGGGTCAGGTGGAGCGGTGCCTGTCTCCTGCCAGGGTGGGATATCATCCGCATTGGGAGTTGTTCGGTTAGCGATGCGCGACAGGATATGGTCGGCAGACTGATATCCCCAGACCAATCCTTCCAGCAGTGACGTGCTGGCCAGTCGATTGGCTCCATGGACGCCCGTACAGGCCACCTCTCCCACTGCGTAGAGGTTACTGACCGTCGATTGTCCCCACTCGTCTACCCGGACGCCGCCGCAAGAATAGTGCGCGCCGGGCACCACCGGCACCAGGTCGCGCGTGATGTCGATGCCATAAGCCAGGCAGGTCTGGTAGATGTTGGGAAAGTGCTCGTGTATCCTCTCGGTCAAGATGTAAGAGGCCAGGTCCAGGTAAACATGCGATACATCCTGGGCCAGCATCTCGTGGTGCATCCCCCGCGCCACGATGTCTCGCGGGGCCAGATCCTTCCATTCCGGAGCATACTTTTGCATAAAAGGCTCGCCGTCCGCATTGACCAATCGAGCTCCTTCGCCGCGCACGGCTTCGGAGATCAGGAACGGTGGCGCCTTGGGATGGTCAAAGGTAGTCGGGTGAAACTGGACGAACTCAGCATTGATGACCCGCGCACCGGCTCGATACGCCATCGCCATGCCGTCGCCGCGCGACCCTGACGGGTTGGTTGTGCGCAGGAAGAGCTGCCCCAGACCTCCTGTGGCCAGTACTGTACATTTGGCCAGGCATCGGATCACCCGGCCCGTTTCCTGATCGAGCAGGTAGGCGCCCAGGCATGACAATGGCGCGTAGATGCTTAAGCGGTTGCGAGAATGGTGAGCCGGGGTCAGCAAGTTGACCGCTGTATGGCCGGTGAGCAGTCTGATATTGGTGTGATCGCTCAGCCGCTGGAGGAGAGCCATCTCGATTGCCCGTCCGGTGGCATCGGTGGCGTGAAGGACACGTGGAACAGAGTGTCCACCTTCGAGCGCCAGCGAAAACGATTGATCGGCGGCGCGATCGAAGGCCACACCCACCTTGTCGATCAGAATCTCGCGGACCAGGCTGGGCCCGCGCTCTGCCAGCAGCTTCACGGCGCGGGCGTCACACAGCCCTGCCCCCGCCCGCGTAATATCCTCCGCCAGCAATTCGGGCGAGTCATCTTCGCCCTGATAGACGATCCCGCCCTGGGCCTGATAGGTATTGGTGTCGTTAGACTCTTTAGCGCGGGTGACGAGTGTGACCCCAACCCCGGCTTCGGCGAGCTGAAGCGCCGCCGTACCGCCCGCAATACCACACCCGATGATCAGGACATCGGTTTCGATGCATTCTTGAGTTGGATATTCCACAGTTAAGCTCCAGATGCGCCGATCGCGATCATACGCTCGACGGCCTGCGCCGCTCGCATCCGAATCTCTTCGGGAACTTCGATCACGTATTGAGTGTGAAGAAGGGAGTCGCGGACACCCTCCAGGGTGATTTGATTCATGTGCGGACAACGCACGCTGCACAGTTGAAGGATCTCTTTGTCCGGGTTAGCGGCAGCGACGTTCTCTCCCATCGCGCATTCGGTCAGCAGCAGGTAGCGAGGCGCCTGGGTCTGTTCGATGTATCGAATCATCGCTGTTGTGCTGCCGGAGAAATCGGAAGCGTCCACGACTTCAGGGCTGCACTCCGGGTGGGTCAGTATCACAACATCGGGGAACTGTTGGCGAATGCGCGCGATGTCTTGCACAGTGAACTTCTCGTGTACTTCGCAGCGACCGTGCCACCCCACGAGCTGGAAATCGACTTCTGTATCGATCCGGGAAGACAGACCGGGGAATATGATATGCTTCCCGGTTTCTCCGGCTACGTTGCGCGCCATGTATTCATCGGGCAGGAAGATGATCGTGTCATCCGGCAGTGATTCGACCACAGCTTTGGCGTTCGAAGATGTGCAGCAGATGTCGCTCTCAGCTTTGACATCGGCATAGGTGTTGACATAAGTGACGACCGGCACACCAGGGAAGCGCGCTTTGAGCCGGCGGACATCATCGGCGGTGATGCTGGTAGCTAACGAGCAGCCGGCTTCCTTTGCCGGCAGCAGCACGGTCTTAGACGGGCTCAGAATCTTGGCCGTCTCGGCCATAAAACGCACGCCGCAGAAGATGATGATGTCTTTGTCGGTCTGGGCGGCCTTACGGCTCAGTTCCAACGAGTCTCCCCGGTAATCGGGGATGGAATGATAGAGGGTCGGCTCCATGTAGCTGTGTCCCAGGATGACGGCATTCTTCTCCTTCTTGAGCCGGTTGACTTCAACGGCCAGTTCAGCCTTATAACGCAGCTCGACATCGGGTACGACATCGTGCAATTTGGCTTTCAGAGCCTGATACATGGCATCTACCGGCATGGTTGTCCTCCCACATACGGCGCATTGAGCAGCAACGTGAAATCCAGCGCCCGTATCGAGTGTGTCAGCGCCCCTACAGAGATGTAATCGACGCCGGTGGAAGCGACCTCGGCGACGTCCTCCAGGGTGATATTGCCGGAAGCTTCCAGGGGAATGCGACCGTCGGTGACCTGTACGGCTTCCCGCATCTCGTCGACGGTCATATTGTCCAAAAGAATACGGTCGACGTTCAACCCCAGCGCCTCTTGAAGCTCGGTCAGATTTTTAACTTCGACCTCGATGGCGAGTCGGCATTGGTTGTTGGCCTGAACGCGCTCTATGGCCCTGGTGATGCTGCCCCCTGCCGCGGTGATATGATTCTCTTTGATGAGCACCATGTCGTACAGGCCAAAACGATGATTCTGGCCGCCGCCTATCCGTACTGCCCACTTATCGAGCACGCGCAAGCCCGGCACCGTCTTGCGGGTGTCAAGGATGACCGCCGATGTGCCCTTGATGGCCTCGACGAAGCGCCGCGTCAGCGTAGCAATGCCGGACATCCGCTGAAGGAGGTTGAGCGCGACCCGCTCGCCGCTAAGCAAGGCCCGGCCCGGCCCGCATACCTCCGCGACAACCTGCCCGTCAGCCACTGAATCGCCGTCGATAGTCTTGGGGATGAACCGCACGCGCTCGTCGACCAGCTCCAGAGTGCGTCGAGCAACTTCGAGCCCGGCTACTACCCCCAACTGTTTAGCGATCAGTTGGCCGTCAAGCATCACTTCGGGAGCCACCGTCCACAACGTGGTGACATCGCCATCGCCCACGTCCTCTTCGAGCGCCCGCCGGATAACCATTTCAACCTGTGAAGTTAATACATCGATCTGCGTCAACAACGATAGCCTCCAACTCAAAAGTAATGTCAGTATACCGCAATTAGGCAACAGGTGGGATGAATTGGTTGCCCAACAGCGATCTGTGACCGTGATGGTTACCGGCCAATCGCTGAGAGCTGTTCGCCGAAAACCGCGGCGCGGACAAACGAGTGTATTGGACACGCATCGACACAAAACAACCGCTGGAGACTTCTTTCTATAGCTTTTCAGAAAACGTTCCGGACAACTTTGTGCTTACGAGAAACGTGACTTTGTTCAGCGCATTATCTGAAAAGCTATATCTCACACCCGCTCTATCCCCTGATAATCAAGCCTGTCAGCCGGGCTTGTATCCTCATATAAGCGTCGATGGGCGTTGTACCGGTCTGACTGGACCGATCATAGACAGAGGAGCAAGCTCATTGCAGACGGTAGGAACGACGTTGCAAAGGGTCGGCATTTTACGAGGCCGCTGTGAGCGCCGTCAATGCCCAGCATGCCTCTGCCGGCACCCAGCGAGACGCCTCACGCCGGCACGACGAGACCAGGCAGACGGCCTGGGATGCCTACCAGGCGCTGGCAAAGCTGGCTCGGGCCAACTTTAAGCCCAACTGGCATCGCTGGGACTCAGCGGCTCGATGCCACGCACCACGGTCGGGTTCATCGCCGCCGCCACGACGCTGTTCGAAAATGCCGGAGGCATTCCACATCTGGCCCATTACGGCTACGACGCGGCCAGGCTGGCCTCCAAGCGCACCAGGATCACAGCCTACATCGAAGCAGATAATCGACAGGAAGCTGCCAAAGGCGCGACCCAACAGTCGACGCGCGAACAGGAGGCGGCGCTGCGGGCATTGAATGAGTGGATCGCCCAGTACATCAAAGTCGCCAGGATCGCGCTGCGGAAGAAGGCGCAACTGCTGGAGAAGATCGGCATCAGGGCGCGAGCGAGCAGGTCGCAACGCGAAGCGGTCGGGCAGAAGACATGGGACAGCCGGAGGAGACGATCGCGTCAGGGTAAGAGGCGACTCTGGCAGTATGTCGATTTGCGGCAACGATGGGCGCGAGTACAATGGGAGTGCGACGTGAACGGCAGGGCGTCTGTCAAGGCAATCCATTTTTCTTCGATTTATCGGGAACAAACATGACCGACCGGACAAATGAAGAGTGGCTGGCCGATTTATCATCGACGGGACAGCAACGCGCCCAGGCAATTGAGGATTTGCGCAAGCGCCTTGAGCGTGGCCTGTTCTTTTACCTGTCCCATGAACGCAGCGATCTGGGCGGGCGTTCGACCGAGGATCTTCAGCACATGGCTCAGGACTTCGTTCAGGACGCGCTGATCAAGGTCCTGGATAACCTGGGCTCGTTCCGGGCTGAAAGCTTGTTCACAACCTGGGCGACAAAGATCGCCACCCGCGTGGCTATCAGCGAACTGCGCCGCGCGCGGTGGAAAGATTACTCGCTGGAGACTATCACCAGCGATGGTGAAGTCATGCCAACCGTTACGTCGCTCGATGCCTCACCCACTGATATGCCTCAACCGGAAGATCATACCGAGAGACAGGAGATCCTCGATCTGCTGGATGATGCCATCAACACGGCACTCACCGATCGACAGCGTACGGCGCTGCTGGCCCACGCCGTCGAAGGCATGCCCGTTGAGGAGATCGCGCGGCGGATGGATACCAATCGTAATGCCCTGTATAAGCTGATCCACGATGCCCGGATCAAGCTGAAGCACTATCTGGAGCAGCAGGAGATCACTCTCGATTACCTGGCCGATCTGTTCGAAACGACATGAGAAGGAGCCCTTCCCTGCCCATCGGACTGCCGTATGGGTTGTAAGATCACATGCGCAGGAGACGTCCTGATTATATGAATGACACTTCAAAATCCGAGCCACCCAAGAGACACCACTGCGGACATCAAGACATTGCGGGCCTGATGAGGACGATCTTTTCCGCCGAGGATGACGACATTACATGCGGTGAATGCTACGATCACATCGATGAGTACGTCGACATGCTGCGGGCCGGGGAAGATGCTGCCACTGTGTTACCCAAAGTCAAGACCCATCTGGCGCAATGCAAATGCTGCGAGATGGAGTTTAAGGCCTTCATAGCCATCCTCGAAGCCGAAGCCGATCGGGATCGAGACACGCCGGTTGGGTAGGAATGGATTTACGTTCACCATAGACAGATTATGATGAACAACTATCGGCTACTGACTGCCAACTATCAGCCAACAACCCACAATCAACAACCAAGAAGGAAATCAAGAACATGCAGGAAGAGAAGATTGTCGTGATCGGATCCGGACCGGCTGGTTTGACAGCCGCCTTGTACGCAGCCCGAGCCGGCTTGAACCCAATCGTCATCACCGGCAACGCGATAGGCGGACAGGTGGCGATCACATACGAGGTTGAGAACTACCCCGGCTTCCCCGAAGGCGTGAGCGGGCCTGACCTGGTCGAGAGCTTCCGGAAGCAGGCGGAGCGATTTGGTGCTCGTGTTGTCCAGGATGTGGTCACCGAGGTCGATTTCACGCACGGGTCGCCTTTCACAGTCAAGACGCAGCAGCAGACTTACCTGTCCCAGTCTGTGATCATCGCCACAGGGGCATCGCCTCGACGTCTTGGCGTTCCCGGAGAGGACGCCTTCATCGGGCGCGGCGTCAGCTACTGCGCGACCTGCGACGGCTTCTTCTTCCGCGGCAAAGATGTCGTCGTGGTGGGCGGCGGCGACAGCGCGTTGGAGGAGGGCATCTTTCTAACCCGCTTTGCCGACAGTGTGCGGATCATCCATCGCCGTGATGAACTCCGCGCCGGGCAACTCTTGCAGGATCGAGCAATGCGCAACGAGAAGATATCTTTTGTCTGGGATACCGTCGTCGATGAGATCGGCGGCGGTAACACCGTCGAGAATGTCACCTTGCGCAACATCAAGACCGGGGAGACACAGCCGCTGACAACCGACGGCGTGTTTGTCTTCATCGGGCACCTCCCCAACAACAGCCTGTTCCAGGGCCAGATCGACATGGACAATCAGGGCTATATCATCACCGATCAGCACAAACAAACCAATGTGACAGGGATCTTCGCCGCAGGCGAAATCCAGGATTCTATTTTTCGGCAGGTTGCCACATCAGTCGGGCAGGGATGCTCGGCGGGCATGGCAGCCATTCGTTGGCTGGAAGACCAGGAGGAAGACTGAGATGAAATATCGGATCGCGGGTACCACTATGCAGTCGCTGGGCGTTCTCCTCTCCCAGGGAGAGGCCATGGTTACCGAAGCCGGCGGTATGTCATGGATGAAAGGCAGTATCGATATGAAGACCGATATGCCGGGCGGTCTTCTGGGCGGGCTGTCACGGGCCGCGATGGGCGAGTCAGTTTTCTTGACGACCTATACCTGCCGGAGTCCACAAGGGGAAATTACCTTTACCCCTGAGGCACCCGGCTCGATTGTGCCGATCGAGCTGGCAGAAGGACAGTCGATTCTTGCCCAGCGCGATGCCTTTATGTGTGCTCAACAAAGCGTGACTCTGTCTATCCACTTCCGGAAGAAGTTGGGGGTCGCGTTGTTTGGTGGTGAAGGGTTCATTTTGCAGCGGGTCACCGGGCCGGGCATGGCTTTCTTCGAGATCGACGGTGAGGTTGTTGAGATCGATCTACCGGCCAATGAAACCATGCGTGTTGACCCTGGCCATATCGCGCTCCTGGAGCCATCGGTCAACTGCAATATTGAGAGGATCAAGGGTGTTTCCAACATCCTGTTCGGTGGTGAAGGATTGTTCCTGGCAACCCTATCCGGTCCCGGTAAGATCTGGTTGCAAACAATGCCGATCAACAATTTGATCGCCAAAATTGTTGCCAAGATACCCAGTAAAGGGTAAGCAGTATCTTCTCGCGAATCAAAAACCGCGCATGGCCTGGCCATGCGCGGTCTCTTGTGTTCCCAATCAGGAGAGGTAATCTCTCAGGTTATGTGCCAGGCGCGGATGACGCAACCGGCGCAGAGCTTCTTTCTCGAGCTGGCGAATACGCTCACGCGAGAGCCCAAACTTATTGGCGATCTCCTCCAGGGTGTGCTGTTCGCCGCCCCCCAGGCCAAACCGCAGCCGGAGAATATGTGCCTGGCGCGGAGTCAGCTCAGAGAGCACTTCCTCAATTGTTTCTTGCAACAGGTGATGGGCAGCTGCTTCGCCTGGTTCCGGCGTGTCTTGATCTTCGATAAAATCACCGAATTCGCTATCGCCGTCATCACCAACCGGACGCTCCAAGGCAATGGCATGTTGGCTGGCATCCATCATTCCCCGTACATTCTCGGCCGGGATATCCATCTCCTCGGCGATCTCCTCAGGGGTGGGCCGGCGACCAAGCTCCTGTTCCAGGATTTGCGCCGTACGATACATCTGGCGGATGCGCTCGGTCATGTGCAATGGAATACGAATGGTGCGTGTCTTCTGAGCCAGAGCCCGGGTGATAGCCTGGCGAATCCACCATGTGGCATAGGTGCTGAAGCGATTACCACGGGTGTAGTCATACTTGTCTACCGCGCGCATCAGGCCAACGTTGCCTTCCTGGATAAGATCGGGGAAGGGCAGCCCTTGACCCATATAACGTTTGGCAATGCTCACAACCAGACGTGTATTGGCGCGACCCAGGTGCTCGCGAGCTTCTTGGGAGTTCTCAATAATCGAGATCGCGTCAGCGCGTTGTGACTTGTCAAGATCAGCAGAACCGCGCTCCAGTGATCGGCGCACTTTCCGGCCACACTCAATCCGCTTGGCAAGATCGATCTCTTCGTTTGCCGTTAGGAGCGGTTCCTGCGCCATTTGACGGAAGTACAGGCCAACGGGATCGTCTGCTGATACCGCGCTGATATCTGCCAACTCCTCCTCTTCCTTGGCCACGTCATCATCTTCGACCCCCATGGCCTTGAGTTCAGCATATAATTCCTCATCGGCCCGATGTCGAACTTCGATGCCAAGTTCCTGAAGCTCCAGCAGAAGGGCCTCGACAGTCTCCTCGTCGAGATCTTCGGCGATTACTTCGACCAGGTCATCGTAGGTCACATAGCCCTGCAAGTCAGCGCGTGTAACAAGCTCTTGCATCACATCACCACGCGGATCGTTGAAGGTGTGAATCACTGGGTGAACCCTATCTATCATATGTCTATTTAACGTCCATTTTTTGTGAGTTTTGCTCCATAGGCAAGCCTTGCTATTTTATCACAGAAAAGATGCAATTTCAATACGTTTGTGTCAACCCAAAGTAGAAATGTCCCCTTTTGGAGTAGAAAGCGGGTAATATGAGAGCACTTGCGCAGAGGGTAAGGCAACACTAGAGATCGCCCCGATCTCCGGCGTGAGGGTGAGGGTTGGGCAGAAAGGCTCTGCCCATTGATTCTGCCTGGGATCGCCCGGAAAGCACTAAACTCAAAGGGCACATGGATCACTAAGAGTGCAGCTAGTGAAGCAGATGGCAAAGGGAAGGGGCCAGGAGGCCGATGTCGAAACGGCGAGGATAACCAGGCAATAATCAGATGGGTGGCAAGCAATTTGATCGGCTAAGGGCCCTGCTCCACTCACAGGATCGGGCATTGCTTTGTGGGGATGCCCCCCTTCTTGGTTGCCGTTTATCCTGTTTCAGGTAGTGATGGCTCATCACCGTCGCTATTTTTGCTTGCCGGAACAGACAACGGCTCTATCTGTTCCGCGATCTCCGGGCTGACTGCTTTGGTCGCCTCATCCTCTTTGCGTTGCTTTTCCTTCCGATCGTTTCGCCATTGGTCAATGAGCAGGAACGCCACTCCCAACGTAATGGCGTGATCGGCAAAGTTGGAGATATTGGAGAGCGTCGGTGTGAGCTGTACGTGAACATAGTCGATGACATGGCCCAGCCGGACACGGTCGATGGCATTGCTGAGCGCGCCGCCACTGATCAGAGCAATGCTCAAACGTGACAGCCAGGCATGGGAGGGCAGTCTGGGGTAACTGATGATAAAGGCAATGATGGTGACAATCGCCAACAGCAGGAAGATGTCGGCAGCCTGGGGCAGCATACCGAAAGCCGCGCCTTCGTTATAGCTGTGGGTGACACGAATGAGCCACCCAATTTGCGGAATGGGAACCCACGACTGCCCCAACAGCAGACGCTCAGTTACCATCATCTTCGCGATCTGATCGAGGCCAAGGACAGCCCCAACCACGATGATGAAAAGTCCCCACTGCCGGACAAAAGAGCGCCACAAGCTCTCCTGCTGAATGACAGAATTGGCAACGGACGTATCCGTTATGATTGGTTCTTGTGAAATAGTATCGGACATGATGTATAGAATAGCCCGCCCTGGCCCGATTTGCCACAAGAGAGTCCGGCATCTGCCGGATACATAGATTCACCTCATAGATCGCGGAGATTTTTATCTGATGTTTCTCGATGAGACATAACCATTCAGTTGTTAGCTGTAAACTACAACTTGTCACGCATCACTCAAAACTGTCAAGCAGCCGGCACCAATAACTGAACAGGTGTGGTTCTCACCATTCCCTCATTTGGCCCTACTCTTTGAAGGCAGCAAAACAATCAACTGTTGCAATGGTTGCTTTTCAATTGTCAATCAGGCAATTGTCAATCACACAGCAACTTGAGCAATCACCTTAGCTATCAGGCTGATCGGGCTGGTAAGCCTGCCATGTTCCTTCTTTGTAGCCCGAAGCACCGGTCTCCATATAGATTTTATCATAGGTCAGTTGGTAGATCGTGTTATCCGGGCCAAGGATATAGCAGGGTTGGAGGGTTGGCCCTGGTGGATTGACCTCACATTGGCCAACGACCATATAGGACGTCGCCGGACCTGTTGCCCAACCCAACTGATCCTTGAGATCCTCGGTTCCCTGATATTCACCCAGCCACGCAGCTGCCAGCGCCGGATCAGGCAGATAAAGCCCATCAGGTGGCACAATGCTCGATGTGTCGCCAATACCACCCGATTTGCCCCAGATGCTACGGTAGAGAGACTGGTTGGAGGCAAGGATAGTGATGTCGCCGAACTGGTTGATGATCATCACTCCCTCCTGAAAAGTTTGGGCAACAGCATTCAAGTAGCTGGCCGTCTGGCTTGGACAGGCAAAAGGCGTCGCCGGGTCCGTAAAGAACCAATCCTGAGGACAGGTCACATGGACAAGCAATACCGGCCACTGTTCCGATGAGAGGCCGCCGACCTGAAGCTGGTATTCCACCCAGAATGTCTGTGGCATGACAAATGTGGCTGTCCCGCTTTGAGGAAGTTCGGCCCGGCACTCTATCTCCCAGAGGTTGTGATCGCGAGCACAGATCGTTACCATCTCTCCACCCTCAGTCTCCCACGCCAATGTCACCTGATCGCCTGGTGCCCTCCTGCTAAAAGGCTCAACGTTAGCTTCGAAGCTGAGAATGGTGACAGAGACGGTTGGAGATTCCTCTGGCGTCTGTGAAGATGGAGGCTGGGTCAACGTGATGTCCGGCGTGAAAGAAGCAGGTATGGTTGTTTGGGACGCAGCCGGTAAAGGGGTAATGGTGGATAGTATTGTTGGTGTTTTTTTGAGAGTCGATTCTGTTGGACCTGGTTGAAGTGTGCATTCTGTTGGGCTGGCTTCTTCGACCGGTCGAGATGTCGATTCCTCTTCAGTTGCCGGTTGGCTTGTCACCGTTTGGCCGGTCACCATGATCGTCGGCAGAAGAGATGCGTCGAAATCTGCCGTTGTATCACAGCCCGCCAGGAGTACCAACTGTCCAACTGCCAACAAAAACAATAAGTTGATGTTTGGGCAGGGTTTACGGTTCATCAGACACCCCCCAAATAACTTGCCTGTCAAAACACGCAAACACAACAATACCCCAAAGAGACGATCAAAACAATCCCCCAATGGTCATGACAGAGAGTTTTCGCCAACGGCGACCGGCCGCCCGTCCCCATAAGCGGTAACTGAAGCGGGATAGTAAGCTGTTAGCTGTTAGCTCTTAGCCGTGAACTGTGAACTGCAAACTGTGAGTTCTCAGTCTCTATCCAAAATGGGGTTAGCCAATCACGGCGAACAAAAAACTGATCACCAGCCACAACCGGTAATGCCCAATCAATCCCTTCAGCTACCATCTATGCCACCATCCCCTATCCCCTAATCCCCATCCCCCATCCCCCGCCGCAGCCGCAGCCAACTGACCTGGTAAGCCCCCAACTCGATATCCTGCCCACCGGCCCATCTCTGTCCGTTGAACAGATCGATCCACCCGTTTCCCGCTTTCGGCAGCCGGGCGATCTGCTCCCGGTCGCTGACGTTGTGCAGACACAGCACCTGCTCATCCTCAGTGGGTGAGCGCCGCAGCAGCGCAAAGACGGCCTCGCCGCAATCGAAGATGCTCTGTAATCCATACGGGTTGAAAGCGGGCGATGACGCGCGCGCCCTGAGTAATCCGGCGTACCGATCAAACACCAGCCGGCGCAGCGAGCCTGTTCGACCCAGCTCATGCTCTAACTCAGCCCGCTCCAGCTTCTGCCGGTTGACGGTTCGAGCTCGCCCGGTGATCTCGACGCCTTCCGGCCACCCGCGCGACCCAAACAGGCTGTGGAAGTAAATCCCCGGCACACCGATTACCGCCAGCATGATGGCCTGCGATACCATGAAGCGATCGACCTGCACGGAGAGCGGCTCCTCGCTGTGAGGATCGGACAGCGCATCGAAGGCGCTGATGTTGATCTCGTAAGGGCTTTGGGAGCCGTCAGGGTTTGTCTTGCGAGAGACCAGCCCACCATGAGAGATACATCGCGCTACCAGCGCCTCGATCTCGCTCTCGGGCAGGATGCCCCGCGCCGGGTTGAGGCCGATGCCATCGTGCGAGGCCAGGAAGTTGAAGAAAGTGACCTGTTCCGACGGCAAAGACAGCTCGCCGGCCCACTCGGTGAGGACGCGCGCCGTCCCCTGGTGGATAGCGTGCAGCACCAGCGGGGGCAGCGCGAAGTTGTAAACCAACTGCGCCTCGTTCCGGCCATCGCCGAAGTACGAGATGTTGTCCTGGTGCGGTACATTAGTTTCGGTGATCAGCTTGACGCACGGCGCCACCTTATCGAGGATGCTGCGCAGTAATTGGACAACCCGGTGGGTTTGCGGCAGGTGGATGCAGGGCGTGCCGATCTCCTTCCACAGGTAGGCGATGGCATCCAGGCGGATGAAATCGGCGCCCTGGGCGACGTAGAACAGCAGCAGGTCGATGATCGCCAGCAGCACATCGGGGTTGCTGTAGTTGAGGTCGATCTGGTCGTCGCTGAAGGTGGTCCAGACAGCTTTCTCGCCCGATGGCGTGTCGAAGTGGGACAGCAGCGGCAGCGACCGAGGCCGCGCCACCTGCGAGAGATCGGGCGAACCGTCGACGGTGATAAACCAACCGGCAAAAGCCGGGTCATCGCGCAGGAAGCCCTGGAACCACCCACTCTGCGCCGAGATGTGATTGATCACCCCATCGACCATCAGGTGAAAGCGGTGCTTGAAGCGCCTGATGTCTTCCCACGAACCCAGATGTGGATCGACCTGGCGGGTGTCGACGACAGAAAAGCCGTCGTCGGAAGAATAGGGATAGAAGGGCAGAAGGTGCACGCTGCTGATGATGCCCTCGACGCGCGCGGACAGGAAATCGGCCAGCGCGTGAAGGGGTGGTTGACCGACCTGGCTGACCATGTCGCCATAGGTGATCAGCATGGCATCGCGTTCGGTGAGGGCGATTTGCTTCTCCGCGAGACCGGGGTGGCGGGCTGAGAAGTCCTCCAGCATATCCGCCAACCGTCGCTCGATGCCTTCGGCACGCCCGGCGCCGTACAGAAATGTGAGTGCCTCGCCAATGTCGTTCTCGTACTGTTTGATCATCGCTTTTGCCTCCTCCCTGGATGGTCGCTTCAACAACTGAAGCGGTCGCTTCAGCAACTGAAGCGGTTGCTTCAGGCCATCGAATGCTTCTTCACGCTTTCAGACCGAGAAATTATTCCGCTCACCGAAGCACTCGCCGATCAGCGTTGCCAGTTGGCGTTCAAGAACGCGATAAGAGAAATATCGCTTGCCTAATCGATAGTTGTGCTCAACCATCTCCTCGACCTGATGAGGCTCTTCCAGCAGCGTCCTGGTCTGCGCGACCGTCTCGTCGGAAATAAAGCCGTCAAACTCGATGGCGCGGAAGCCCTTGGGCTTGATGTCGATGGCATAGATGGAATAATTGTTGACCACCAGAGGTCGACGGTAGTAAGCGGCTTCGAGGAAGGCGTTGCCAAATCCTTCGATGGTCGACGGGTACGTCACCAGATCAGACTGGGAGTAGGCATCGGCCAGGTTGTAGATCTTGCGCCCGTCGGCGGTCTGGTCGCGCTGCGGCCCGAAGATGTCGGCGGACAGGCAGATCTTCACCCCCAGCAGGTCGGCAAATTCGACCACCCGCTTTTCGTAAGCATCGCCCTCATCGAGCCCGCCGTGCGAGATCACCAAACGGGCATCGATGCCCAGCCGCTTGACCAACTCGATGGCGTGCTCGATCCCCTTGCGCTGCACAATGCGGGTGGGCTGCAAGAAAAATTGCTCGCCCGGGGCCAGGCCGAGATCGCCGCGCAGCTCAAGCGCGTAGGCATCGGGCGGCAGCGGTGGGTGGTCGAAATCCATCACATTGGGAATGACGGTGGCCGAAGCGCCCGTCCGCAGGCTCAGTTCGTTGGCCGCCCATGAGTTGATCACGACGTGGTGGATGGAAGGGAGCACCGGCGGGAAGCTCATCCGCAGGTAATCGTTAACTGAGTTGACCAGGAAACGCTGGCGCTCCCAGTAGAAATCGTGGTGGTGGGCAATGGTCGGGATGCCGGTCTCGGCGATGAACTCGGTCAGCGCCAGGCCGAGCGGAATGTTCATCGGGATGGTCAGCGCGTTCTCCGGGATGAGCAGATGGATCTCGTATTTCTCTACGAAGGCATGGATGTTCTTCTTGAGAAGCTCCTTAACATCCAGGATAGCGCGGGTGGTCTGCGGCGGCCGAGCTGGTGTGGGAATATCCAGCATTTTCCGGGAACCCCGACCAAACTGGAGCGATTCGATCAGGTCGGTCAGCAGCCAGGGCTGGTTAAAAACGATTGTGCTGACGGCAGCGACGGTCGGGTGGCTGAACAATGCCTCCGGGACAACATAGCTGCGTTCGGGTGGCCGGTCAGACGAGCCCGCGAAGTAGAAGCATTGGTGGCCCAGCCCTTCGAGGACTTCGGCCCACTTCTCTGCTTCGAGCGAAACGCCGTCTGTCCCACTGAAGCGGGTTGATACGAAACCGATATGGAGGGGGGATTTTGTAGATTGCATAGGGTTCATTGTGTGATTGAGTGATTGTGTGGGTGACGATTGATAGCTGACAGCTAAAAACTGATCACCGTAGTTTCCCAAGCGCATCGAGCACCGCAGACCGCTCAACCGGATCAATCGGCAGCGCGTCGAACTCGTCTTGGTCCAGGATCAGCTTGTGCCCGTCGGGAGCGATCCACAAATCGAGCGCCAGGTCGTCGGAGCGGACTTCGCCATCGATGATATGGGCAGGGCGAGCAAAATTGACGTACCACCCTTTAATGTGATCATCGGCTTTGTCGCGAACCTCAAACAGATTGTACCAGCGATCATCATAAAAAGTCTCGACGAAGCGGTCACCGCGGCGGAGGGTGACATAGTCCAGGGTAAGATCATCGCGGTTGAAGCGGGCCTCCAGTTTGACATGGTGAGGGCCGCGCTCCAGGATAACACCCTGGTATCTCCACACTTCGCGCCCGGCGTGATCGGTCTTGATGACAATGATGGGGTCGGTTGGGTTCATTGGGTATCCTGTTGTATCGATATGCTCCTTGCTTTTGCTATCTGCGAAGTGTACTGATGAACCCATTCTTGTCAAACCACATCATTTCCGGGAGCTACCGAGGGTTGGGAAATGCAACTTTCAGGGTGTGGAGCGGCCCGCTCGGAGCCGTTTAGTGTCTTCCTGTCCACTCCGGATTGGCATATTTGACTGCTCGAAGCTCAATAGCGCGTTCCTGCTCCTGTGGACTGAGCTGAGACGCCTCGAATGTGAGGTTGAGCGATTGTGAAAATCCTCTAGCCAGTGCCTCGGCCACCAGAGCAAAATCCGGACGATCACCGAGCACGTCTTCCAGGGTAATGGCTCGCCTGCGCACCCGTTTTTGAGCCTCCTCGCGTTCGATCTGGTCGGCAAAAGTGAGTACTTCGCAAATACGTGTGACATCGCCATGCAGGGGCAGCGCCCCATGCTGCAACACTGTCCCAAACCGGCGGGTCTGCGCGCTGCCCAGCAGCTTTCTCCCCTGGGCTGTGATCTCATAATCTGATGGGACCTCGAAACAGACTGGCCCATGAGCCCTTGGAGCATTTTCCGCAGCACGCTCCGCGCGGACAAGCGCCCCGAGATTTTGCAGTCCGGCCAACAACCCTTCACTCAATCGTCGATAACTCTCGATGACTCCTCCCTTCACGCGCGGCTCATCGAGCAGTGCTGAAACCGAATAAGTGATCTCATCCACATGCAGGATAGCCCGACCACCGGTCAGCCGGCGGACGATATCCCATCCTCGCTGATGCAGCCGATCATGATCGACGTCAGCAATAGACTGAGCATATCCTAGCGAGAGGCAAGCAGGCTCCCAGGCATAAAGGCGCAGTGTTGGCAGCACATAGCCGGCCCCAACATGCCCGGCAATAGCTTCATCGATGGCCATGTTGGTCGCGCCGTCTTGGGCCTCCTGAACGATCAATCGCCAGTGTGTATGGGAGTAGGAAGTGGACAGCTCCGGTGTGCTCATCAGGTTCTCCTGAAAGGATCGATTGCCAGGTTATGAGGTCACTGCTGTATATCCAGGGTGCGGCTTTTGGGCACAAGTGTCAACAGAATCTGGATACCTCTGAGTGGACTATTCTAGCATCGATGTAGCTGGGAGTGTAGGCGGCGGGTGTCGGCTTCACGGGGACACGCCAAAATATGCATGAATCAAGGAGGATGAAAGGAGTACCCCGGGAGGATGCCCGGAGGATGCTAAGACACACTGCCGGCAGATGACACACCACCTTGTGTCGATCCCGGTTGGGTGAGATCGACGCGAGATGGGCTTACTCGACGCGGAGCATCACCAGTTGTCTTCCCACGCTCTGTGTGAGGTAATCCGGTTGTGCGCAAAGTATGTTCGTGGCGGCCACGCCATTGCGGTCTACCGATAACACCGTGTCGGCAGATTGTATGGGGCGTTATTTGACGAATGCTCGCCAGGACAGCATGTGCCTACTCTGCGCGCGGCTTACGCCGGTAGAGCCTGGTGACAACGGAGAAACGGTTGGGGATAATGGGGTCGTTAATACCTATTGGCAGCCCACCAAGTGGACTGGGCATAGGGATGGGATGGTAGACATAGTCGCGGATGCCACTATCCCAGCGCGACAGCAAGACACTGAGCACCAGAACAAACACACCCACCCACTGGACGATCTCCATCCGTTCGCCCAGCCAGGTAAAAGCGACCAATAGCGTTACTCCCATCTCTGCGACATTCAACAAAATCGTCTGAAGGCTGCCCAGATTTCTGACTCCCATAAACAGTGTCACTCGCGATAGCGCCGTAACAGCTGTGATACCCAGAATATAGTACCAGCCTATCGAAGCAGTAGGCCCCCACTGCAAAACAAAGAAATTGCCATAAACCAGACGGGCAACAAGCACCGTTGCTCCCATCCAGGTCAACGCATAAAGTGACATGGTGGGGGCGGGCATTTCATACATAACACGCTGGCTAATAACGATATGCAAAGCATAAGAAAAAGCAGATCCGACCATCAAGCCAACGCCTATCCAATGTATCGCTGACTGGTGGTAACCACCGGTCAGCAGATAGACAGCGACGAGTGCCAACAAAGCGCGGACGATGCTGAGCCCGGATATGCGTTGTCCATACATACGCACCAACAACATGGCGAAGATCACATACAACATGTTGAGGAGCTGTACCAGCGAGGCGTTATCCAGCAAGAGCAAGCCGTTGTAGTAAAGAAGCGAGCCTAATCCGTTAATCCCCCCAACAGCTAACGTTCCTAAGAGCCCTGCCGGGAAAATATAGATGTACTTCCGGAAGAACAACCCGTACACTACCCACAATATCAGCGCGGCCAGACAAGTTCGTAACGTAACCAGCGTAAACGGATCGATGCCTGTGTGGAGGGCCAGTTTGCCAAAGATCGGCGCAAAACCCATGACAAGAGGCGTCATGAAGGCTGCAATTGCACCATCAATCCGATGCCTGGATTGGCTCACAGAGATATACCCTTATCTGAGATGTAAAAAACGATTACCAGTCCACATGGTCTATCCCAATGTCTTGTCGATCAATTCCTGTAATACACCATCTTCGATCAATGAGCCTTTTTGTAATAAGCCCTGCACCTGACCGGCCAGCCGGGCACGTTCATCGGCTGTCAGGTCCTTGGCCGTCACAATCACAACCGGCACGTCACGCAGCGACTCATCTGCTTTGAGACGATCCAGGACGCCAAAGCCATCCATACCGGGCATCATCAGATCAAGCACAATAATATCGGGCCGGACACTCTGCACCATCTCGATACCTGCTTCGCCATCCGGAGCCAGATAGACATCCTGGACGCCATGCGCGCGCAAAATGCGCGCCATGAGCTTCGATGCGCCTGGGTCATCCTCAATAACCACCACCCGTCCCACGCGCCGATCGACCGTTTCTAACGCAGTCAGAAGTCCCTCGTGGGGAATAGCAGGCTGTGTCACAGACGCCACGTCCAGATCGCGAATCAGCTCATCACCCAGGATGTGCTTCTCGACAGGGAATGTATGGCCAGAACAATTCAACACGACCACTTCATCGGGGTCGATCATCTTCTGACGCACCATCTTAAATAAGCCGGCAAAAGCCAATGCGGTAGCTGGTTCTACCGAGAGACCTTCAAGTTGAGCAACAGTTTTGAGCGCCTGGAAGGCTTCATCATCGTGAACCGACTCAAAGATACCCCCATGCTCCAACACTTCGTGACGCAAAACGCTATAGGCGATACCGGGAACATCGGTGGCTACAGTGGCAATACGTGTACTGGGCTTCAGAAAAGGAGGCGCTTCTTCCTGCCCGGCTTTGAAAGCCCGTACCATGGGGTCACAACCGGACGATTGGATATTAGCCAGCTTAGGAAACCCTTGAGCCAGGCCATATTGCTCCATCTCACGGAAGCCCTTCATCAGACCTATTGGGCCAAGACCACCGCTGACCGATTGAATATACCAGTCAGGCGTACGCCAAGGAATATCATTGGATGTAGGCCCATATATCTCAGCCAGTTGCGCTGCCATCTCAAAGGCCATCGTCTTCATCGACTCTTTAGCGGCCAGGCTCTTGATGCCACGGTCAAGAAACAGCCCTTTGCTATCAGCAAAACGGGAGGCAACCTGCTTGGCCTGATCGTATGTGCCGGTGACCTTCACAAGCTCAGCGCCATAGATCGTCACCTCACGCATCTTCTCTACCGGAACGCTGCTGATAGTAAAAACCCACATCTTGATCTTGGCTCGAGCTGCATAGGCTGCATAAGCAATCGCAACGTTACCGGTACTGGCAACAACAGCCTCTTTGACACCGATCTCGCGCATTGTAGAGATGGCTAAGGCAGCTTGCCGATCTTTGAAAGAGCCGGTTGGCCCCTGGCGCTCATCCTTGATGTAGAGATGGCGCAGCCCTAACATAGCCGCCAAATTTTCAGAACGAAGGAGTGGTGTACCGCCCTCACCCATCGATAAGATGTTGGCATCATCGCGGATTGGCAAAAGCTCGCGGTAACGCCACATTGTGTCGGGGCGATTTCTCAACACAGCAGGCCACGGTAGAGGCGTATCAAGCTCGTACTCTGCTTCCAGATAGGTACCTCCACATACAGGGCATGCTACCAATGGGTAGGTATATTCTTCGCTATGATGGCAGTTGGCACATCGTGTAATGATTCGTTTCATTGGCTTGGACCTATCTAAGTTACATTCGATATGCAAGTTTTTGATACTGAGGGCAAATCGATGTGAATCCCGCAATATGTAAGCAAGTCATCCATTATCATTTCTTGCCGCATGCCCGAGATCGGGTCGGCGATCCCTCGTAGGGATGGGGCCGAGCCTATTCGTCGACAGCATCATGACCAGTCGTACAAGACATCGCACATCATTTTGTTACATCAATACCAACCGGCTCATCAGGAAAGGGTGCAGGGCTTTATCCGCTCCGCACCCCTGATAACACCGTCATACAATCCCTATTTTATTTAGGAACTTTTTCCCAGGTAGTCGCCAATGCTGCCAGAAGCTGTTCCGGAGTAGCTTCGTTCTTGTTTAAATAAGCCGTTAACGATTCTCCCAATCGTTCCATAGCATCCCCGGGAAGCTCGCGGGATGAAACGATCAAGATAGGTAAATTTCGCGTCTGCTCCTGCGTCCGCAGTGAAGCCAGAAGACCATAGCCATCCATATCAGGCAGGTCCAGATCGACAATGAGTATGTCGGGCTTTTGTTCATGGAGCGTTTGTAGCCCTTCGTGTCCAAGCCCAACAACATTGGCATTATATCGCTGAGTGAGCAAGAGAGTCTCTTGCATGGTTCGAGCATATTGTTCATTACCATCGAGTATCAAGACAGATAATGCCTTCTCAACCATACCTCCCAATGCCCGGTTCAATGCCTCCAGCAGATCTTCCTCGATGATCGGTTTGACGAGATATTCCGTTACACCGACATTATTGGCTCGTTGGCGCGCATCTTCGATGCTACAGATGACGATGGGAATATCGCGCGTGTCCTCTGCCTGTTTGAGTTGGTCGATGGCCACCCAGCCATCCACGTTCGGCATGTTGAGATCGAGCAGAATAGCGACCGGCTGAAACTCACGCACCCTGTTGAGCAGATCGCCGGCGTTGCTTAAACCGACAATGGCATAACCCTGCTTTTCCAGATAGCGGCTGTATAAATCGAGAACGCCAGGCTCATCGTCCACCGCCAACACCACTGGACGACCATCATCATTCTTTGGCAGGAACACAATATCAGAGCTCTCCTGCTGTTGTGCATGAAGCGGAACAGTAAAACTGAATATTGAGCCGACACCTTTCTCGCTCTCGACCCACATCCGTCCGCCATGCATCTCGATGAACTGCCGGGAGATTGCCAAACCCAGACCCGTACCACCGACCTGTCGCGTTGTCGAGCCATCGACCTGACTGAAAGCCTGAAAGAGCTTGCCGATATCCTCTTGAGAAATACCGATGCCTGTATCGACAACATCGACCTGAACACGGGACGGCTCACCTGTCTCCGGGTCGTAATCCTTATGTGAAGCTCGAATAGTAATGCTACCTTCATGGGTAAATTTTGCGGCGTTAGCCACCAGGTTAAGCAAGACGCCCCGTACACGGACCGGGTCACCATACACATTGGGTAGATCGGCCTCTATCTCCTTGAAGATCTGGATCGGCTTATCACTGATCAAGCCCTGTCCGGTAGCCATCACGCCATCAACGATCTCAGGCAAGGAGATGTAATCCGGCTGAATCTCCATCTTGCCGGCTTCAATCTTGGAGATGTCGAGAATATCGTTGATAAGCCCTAAAAGATGCTGGCCACTTTGATAGATGGTGTTCAGGTCCTGGGATTGCAGATCGCTGAGCGGGCCGTCGATCCCTTTCAACATCACGCGGGAGAAACCAATGATCGAATTCAGCGGTGTACGGAGCTCATGGCTCATGTTGGCCAGGAACTGGCCCTTGAGCTTATCAAGCTCACGTAGCTGATCGTTGGCTCGTGTGATCTGGTCGAGCAATCGGGCATTCTGGATAATGGCTGTCAGCGTGCTGGATGCCGCCTCCAAAAGACGCAGCTCCCGATCCCCAAAGACATTCACTTCCGAGCTGGCGAGCATCAGCACACCGATCGATTCGGCGCCTGCGCGGAGTGGAACGATCAGAGCTGCCTGAATGCGATCATCGAACTCACCATAGCGAGGATCTGTTTGTGTGTTAGGCGTGACCAGGGGAATACCATCCTCGGCTACCATACCAATGACAGTCTCTCCCAATTTGATCCGTGGATAGCGCACAGCAATGTCACGACCAAAGCCAACCGCAGCATGTGGCTCGAGTGTGTTGTCATCAGGACTAACCAGGTGGATGATGGCTGCCTCTGCCCCAGGTATCTCGGTGAGGAGGATATTGGTTACGTTGGAGAGAGCTTCATCCAGTTCAGTCGTTGCGACAGCGGCTCTGGTGATATTGAACAGGAAACCAAGCTCAGATGCGCGCCGCTGCGCTTCATCGAGCAGTTCAGCGTTACGGATCTTAACAGAGATATAGGCGGCCAGTGTGGTCAGTTGCCGGACATGTGTCTCGTTATAAGCGAATTCTCTATCCGGATCCTGGATGCTGATAACACCGATGATCTCATCACCTAGCAGGAGTGGAACAGCCAACAAGCTCTTAGGTATTGTTCCACTGATTTGCGCGTCCAGTTTTTGAGCATTTTCTTGGACATTCTCATTAATCAGGAGAACCTCTCTGGTCTTCAGAACATAATTGGTCAGACCTTGTCCAATCGGGATAGCACCAATGGGAGGTATACGCTGACCGTTCTCCATGAAGATGGGAAGCTGGATCATGTCTTTTTCGGCAGACACAGCCAGGAAACCGTGCTGCGCGCCAAAAGTATGCTGCAATTGCGTAGCAACAACATCGTAGAGATCGCTTAAAGTCTCAGCGCGGGAAACGGCCTGAGAGATCAAGTTGACAGTGGTTAGCTCTGCCACACGATCCTGAATTTCCCGGAAGAGTTGGGCGTTTTCAAGCGTCACAGAAATCTGGTCAGCCAGCGACTGCAGGATAACCTGAGCCTCGGTATCGAAAGCCTTGACTTGTGTACTCTGCACATCCAAAGCGCCAATAATCCGGTCACCCGTTCTGAGCGGTACGGCCATCTCGGCCCGCGTATTAGGTAATAGCTCATTGCGCTGGTGAATGGGATCTGTGTCGGTATCATGGATGATCACAGGTTCTCCTTGAGCCGTAACCTGCCCAATTACCGATTGCGACCCGACAGCCAATCTATGTTCACGCTGCAACAACTCCTGACCGATATCACCGGTGCTGGCATGCAGCATCGCCCATTCATTTGTATCATCGATCAAGAAAATCTGAGCATGGTAATACCCAAACACTTCACTGATCTTATCCACCGTGAGAGGCAACAAGATATCCGGGTTGAGGATCGATGATGCAGCATGAGAGACTTCGTTGACCGCTTGCAAGCGACGGACACGCACCTGCGATTCGGAGAAGAGACGTAATCCTTCCAAAGCCGTAGCTGCCTGGTCGGCGATAGCTTCAAAAAAGCGCTGATCAGACTCCGCAAAGACATTAGTGTTATGCTGGCTATGTAGTAGCAACCAACCAAGAATACGCCCACCGGTAATCACAGGAAACTGGGCCATCGACTTAACATTAAACCGCCTCAGAGTATCTCTGACATGATCTTCAAGAATGGCTGTTTCTGTGTTGTTGACAACCAGGCCGCTGCCTATCTCGTCCAGATCATATTCCAGCAATAATGGAAACTGCTCTACAAGCATACGCTCAGGCAGCGCCATCACCTGATCATTGGGATCTCCGGACCAGCGACCCAACAATTGCAACCATCGTCCTCCCTCTGTCATGCCGGATTCGTCGACCAGAACCACCATGGCACGGTCGATCGTACTACCGCGCATGGCGCCCAGCAGGACATTCGTGAGATTAGGTATGGAGTCAGCTGCCGCAATCTGCTGGCTTGCTTCGTAGAGTCGGTTGGACTCCATCAGAGAGGCCTGTGTCTGTTCAAAAAGACGCGCATTTTCGATGGCAAGCGCGACACGATCCAGCACCTGTCCAACCAATAGTCTGTCATCCTCAGAGATAACCTGGCCTGGTTGCAATCGTGTAGCCAATTCGCCGATAACCTCGCCACGTAGCGCAATCGGCATATTCACGCGCTGTCCCCTGCCGCCATCTTCGTCATCAACCGGTGACAGTGGACGAACATCGCTCAAGTCATATTTGAAACCGACTATTTCAGGCGATTGTTTGCGCCGTGAGACATAGGAGTCCCAGCTCTCGCGGGTAAGCGCCTGAGTCAGTTGGAGTGATGCGGCAAGCAAACTTTCTTTCTCTTGGAACAGATGAACATTACGAAACGCTGACGCAAGCTGATCTGCAATTGTCTTAAACGCCACAATCGTCTCGTCGTCAAAAGAATCAGGATGGACCGATTGTATATCCAATGCCCCGATAATCTCATCTCCTACACGCAGAGGAACAGCCAGCTCAGCACGTGTATCCGGTAACAGATCGTTGCGTCGATGGATAGGGCTATCCTCTGTATCAAGAACAAGAATGGGATCTCCATGCATCGTTGCCTGGCCAATAACTGACTGAGAGCCCACCTGAAGCTTATGGCCACGAGAAAGCAGCTCCCGGCCAACCGCGCCTGTACTCGCTCGCAGAACAGCATATTGATGCAGGTCATCTGTCATAAAAATCTGGACATGATAGTAATCCAGACGGTCACGAATGGTATTAATGGTTGCAGTGAGCAGGCGGTCTAGATCAGTCTCGGTCGCCAGAACACGACTGATCTGGGATGTGATCTCAAGCTGTTGGTTGCGCTCAGTAATGGTTTTCTGGTGTTTTTCAAGCATTGAACGGGTGCGGCCAAGCATACGATTGAACGCATCTGCCAGCCGACTAAACTCAAGCGCATCGGTCAGGGGAGCCTCGATATCCATCTCGCCCCCGGCTGCCTGCATGGCAACTGCATATAGACGTTCGACAGGAGAAATAATGCGCCGCGCAAAGAAAACGGCCAAAATGATCGCCAACAGGGCGATTATGGCGCCCAAAATTAACTGAGATCCCAGAATACTCTCTACTTCGCCGAGAACCGTTCCAGTATTTGTCGCAACGATGAGCGACATGTGCAGTGGCGCAATCCAACGATAAACGCCATAGACATGCTGCCCCCGATAGTCGACCCATTCACCTGAACCATCTTGTCCTGACAGCGCCGTGGCAACGATCTCTTCTTTGGCGAGATCGCCTGCAGCTTGCGGTGGCGGCATCACATAACGTCTTCCCTCCTCTACCAGATAATAATAGCTGGTCTCCGTCTGAGGAAGATCAAGCAAAATGACCAGAAGGTTTGAGAGCGTGACACGCCCACATAAGACACCAGTGGGAGAAGATGAGCCCTCCGGCTGCACAGCCACAGCAAAGTATAGACTTGGAACATCCTTCTCATAAGGATCTGCGATTGGCCCAACTGTTACCACTGTATCCGGATTCTGCAAGGCCGCTTGCAACCAAGGCTCTCCACTAAGATCCGGGTTGGCGAGGTTAAAAACAGGATCGTTGCCACCCAACAGCACTCCGTCAAGATCGACAAGAAACACACGGTCGTAAAGCCCTTGCACGCTGGCAAGATAAGGGGTAGCAAGCGCGCTAATTCGTTCTGTAAAGGCTCGTTGCACCTCGGCCTTAGTGGTCGGATCTGCGTCTGGAGGCAAAGTAGTCAGCTGCTCGATCATAGGAGAAAGAGAAGGGTTGTCTCGGATTTTCAACAACTCAGTTTGACGTTCGGATGCCCATTTTTCTAGTACCGCCGTCTGGATATCCGCCATAGTGTCTAACTGGGTTATAGCCTTTGCTCGCTCGCGAGTCAGGTGGGTTATATTGCTAATTGCAATAAGCCCGGCTATCGGCAGCAAGATCAGAACAAGAAACACGATCAACAATTGTGTTCTTAAACGTCCCTGTCGTGGTATGAATCGGTTCTGCAATCGTCTTGTGCTACTCATAGCTGTCGTCCAGTTTCTCTCGCCGCAACTGTACGCTGGTTTGAGGAGCGCGTAACACGCGGCCTAATTCCTTCACGGTTGTTTGTAAAATTTGATTCACATCAGTAGTGCCGACGATCTTTGCTGTGATGGCATTGATAATCTGCTCATGCTCGGCCCGGCGAGCAGTCTGCTCCATCAAACGCAGGTTCTCGAGTGCCAGCCCCACACGGTCGATCACTGCCTCAACCAGGGCAACATCGTCACCCGTTAACTTTCTAACCGTCTCGCCACCAAAACCAAAAGCTCCAATAACTTCACCGCGCACCTTGATTGGCACAGCCAGACTAATACCGTCTTCACCATCATCAAGTGACACCAACTGCCCACTCCGAACAGCTTGTCCCATCGGAGACGGGGATCGATTGGTGAATGGCTCGATCCTCTCATCCTCAAACTCATAGGCAAGCGGTACATCCGCATCGTGCGACTGACGATAGGCGTTCCAGGCTTCAGCTGTGATGCGGCGTTCCAGCATCTCTATGTTATCCAGAGCGTCCTTTAGCTCTCCGTGTAAACGAGCATTCTCCAGTGCAATAGCAAGCTGGTCAGCCATAATTTGAAAAACAGCCACATCGTCCTGGTCGAAAGCATTAGGCGCGACACTCTGCAAATCCAGTGCTCCAATGACCTCATCACCAATGCGCATGGGTAGAGCCATTTCAGAGCGCGTATCCGGCAACAGCTCATTGCGCCTATGGACCGCACTACTATCTGTATCGGAGGCAATGACTGGCTCACCGCGCGATGTCACCTGTCCAATGACTGACTGTGAGCCAACTGATAGTGCATGTCTGCGAGCCAGCAGTTCACGCCCGGCAGTACCCGTGCTGGCTGTCAATACAGCATTTTCTTTTTTGTTGTCAACCAGGAATATCTGAGCATGATAAAAGCCAAAGCGATGCCGAATCAACTCTACAATTTCATTCATCAAATCGCGAGGGTCACGCAATGTCACCACAGCTCGCCCAATATCACCTGTGATGCTCAGCTCTCTCGTGCGCTCTGCTACCCGCTGTTCCAATCCGGTGATCAACCCATCAAGTTGGGTTACCAGCACATTGAAACTGTCGCCCAATTGACTAAACTCATCCTTGCCTTCAACACTTATCCGTGTCTGTAGATTGCCTGCCGAGATACGCCTGGACGCGTCGAGTATCCCCCATAGATTTCGAGAGATATCACGGCCAAACACCATGGGGATAAACCCACTCGCTACAATCCCCACAGCCATCACAATCATCAAGAAGATACGCTGACTATTGAGTGTAGCCATCATGATATCAAGCGGAGAACCAACTCTATCTTCTACAACATTGTTGAGACGTGAAGTTTCGTTACGTAAGTCCGACAATGCGTTTTGAGCAGTATTGCCGATAACATCAATTTGCTCAACCTGGACAACGATGGATGACGCATTCTCTCGATACACCTGCAATAACTCGGCTTCATTACGTCTTCGATCCTCTGGGATTTGAGATTCGTAAATCTCCTGATATTTGACAATGGCTTGCTGGAAGACTATATAATCTTCCGACGCTTCTGATTGAATCACCACAGTCTCTAATGTACGCAAGGTATCTGCCTGACTGTTTAGAGATGCATCGTTTAATCTGGCCGTTGCAGTTCGTAATTGTTCCCCGGACTGCCGGAAACGGGTAATTGTACCGGAATCTGATGATGACAACTGTTGAACCAAGGCAATAATATTCAGGAAACTGACCCTTGAGGTGTTAGCCTTAGATTTAATGACATCTACTTGTGCCTGGAGCGCCCCGTGAGTTGCGTTGTCCGGAAGCCTTGCGCTGAGTTCCAGGAGTTGCTCTGTGTGTCCATTGAGGCTTTCGCTGATGTCAATATAGTTCGGAGGCAACGATAGGATCAGCGGATCGAGGCCCGGCTGTCGATATTCATTGAGCAGCCTGTTCTGTAGACTCTGAAGACTCTCGACCTCTAACTGAATGTCTTGCGCCAGCGAACGCATCTCAATAGTCAACGCCATCGTGTTGTCCATTTGACGCCGGACAGCATTCAAAGCCAATAGACTTGACGACATCATCAAGGCAGTGAGTATCATGAGCGAGACAGAAAGCAAAGCTGACTTTACTTGAATGGACAAGTTACGCCAGACAAAGAATTTATAGAAATGCTGCACTACGCAACCTCCCAGTATACCTAACGAGACATCTCACTCATATTTCACGAGGACAAAGGCCTGATGACAATTCCTTAGGTTCTGTTGACATTCGTGCTCAAAATCCGCGCCCTGGATATACAGAAATGTCAACAAAACCTAGAAACTAAACTTCCGGAAGTCCTCCTGCTGTAGCAGCAGGCATTGGGCCAGTAGTATCTGGAATATCTACATTGAGTGCTTCTACTTCCTTGGGGCTAATCTGTACAATACCTCGTGAGGCGCCAAGAACAGAACTCAACTCTGTCAATGCAGATTGTAGGATCTCATCGATACTCTCTGCCTCTTGCACATCCTGAGCGATCCGGTTGACAACGTGCTCGCGCTCAGCAGCCAGGGTTGCCTGTTCGTAAAGACGCGCGTTTTCTACAGCCAGCCCCAGACGGTCAACCATCGTCTCAACCATCTCGATCTCCATGTCTGTCCAGGGGCGGCTACCTTCACGCTCTATCTCTAAAACGCCGACGACTTCGCCGCGAATGCGTAACGGTATAGCAGCAATATGCGCCTGTTGATCCTGACGGATAACGACACTTCGCTCTCCACTAAAAGCCTGACGCATCGGAGCTGTCCAACTCGTATCTGCTTGAACACGCTTACCCTGCAAAGTGTAGCCCATTGTACCTGGTGCGCGGTGCGAACGTAGATATTCCGTCCAGCCCTCGCGGGTCAACTGGCGATTCAACACCTCGATCTGACGCAGGTTGGTCTGGGCATCTTCGAGAAGCGTCTGATGTTCTGCCGCACGTCTCTGCAATTCTGTTACCAGCCGGTTTCTTTCGATAAAGCCCGCCAACTGGTTAGCAATGACCTGGAGTGCATTAATATCTTCCGGGAAGAAGGAATTTTGCGCGACACTTTGGACATCCAGTGCTCCGATGACATTTTCGCCGATCATGAGCGGTAAGGCTACCTCTGCGCGTGTATCCGGCAGTAGCTCGTTGGCATGGTATATGGAGCTGGTCTGGACATCATTGACAATAACAGGTTGTCCATAATATGTTGCCTGCCCAACGATGGAGCGGGAGCCAACCATTAATGCATGTCCATTTGTCAAAAGCATCGCTCCAGCATGACCGGTACTGGACTCAAGACGCGCCATACTGAGACGGGGGTTCTCACGACTACGCTGCTGATCAAGGAGAAAAACCTGAACATGGTAGAAACCGAAAACTTCACGAACACGTTCGACAGCCATGCTCAACAAGCCTGAAACGCCGGTTGCTGTGGTAACAGCCTGATTGATCAGCGCGGCTGCTTCCAGCTGGCTGGCCTTACGCTGAGTGGTCTGCCCCCAGTCTAGCAACGCTCTGATCAAGAAAATGGTCACGCCATATAAAATTAGCAGAACCACTCCCGATATAACAGCTGAGCCAATTGAGGTCTCCGCATCAGCCCCGATCTGGATGTAAAGATAAGCGATTGCTGCTGTGCTTACCCCTGCAACCAGGGTAAAGAAGAAACCCCAGACTGCATCCAGCAGCATACAGGCGATCAAAATCGGAAGAGCAAAAGCCCCTATAGCCACATTGGAAAAGCCATAAGGAGAGCTGGCCCAGAATACCACCGCAATAAGAGCCAATACAAATCCTATGCTGGCCCATCGTAGCGCGCCCGTATTCACCAACCAATACAAGCCTGCACACACCAAACCTAAAATGAAACCGATTGTAGCCGTCCGTTCGGGCGCGCCGGGCACAAACCACGTTGTAACAGCGCCCAACAAACTCAAAATACCAATAACGATGCATAGCCCTGCCAGCATCCTGGCCCGCTGGTACACCAGGGTATCTGCATAGGTATGATGAAAGTCAAACAACCTCTCAACAGGCCCTATGTGTGAACGAGGCGGTACAACAGGCTGTGGCAGTGGTGCTCTACTAGACATTGGTTATTCCTCCATCGCCGCCTCTGCCCAGGGAACCCGGCACATCGGAAACATCCTCTGCGTCGGCCCCCCCATCTGCAAAACCGGACGATATCTGGCGACCATCCCGGGCCGGGAGCCCACCGATCCGCAATGATACACGATCAGAGCCAAGGGCTGCGCTAAGCTCGTTTAGCGCACTACGCAGCACAGTGTCGACGCTACTAGCACGTTGTAACAGGTTAGCGGAAACTTCATTAACGCGTTGTTCACGCTCCACACGTTGGGTTGATTCTTCAACCAGGCGAATACCCTCAGCAATGATACCCATACGAGCCGCAATAGATTCCAAGAGCAGCACTTCATCCCGTGTCCAGATTTCACCTGACGGGCGTGTGACAGCTAATGTTCCTACGGTTTCACCGCGTGAGACCAGTGGCGCGGCCAATACAGAGCGTCCATCAGCATCAGTGTACACATCAGCCTTGATATCACGACTCTGGCGAGCCTCCTCCAGCACTTGAGGCCAGTGTTCTTCAGGATCAAGAGTACGTCGCAGCGCCCCTCCCTCCCCCATAAACTCTTCCCAGGCCTGTCGTGTAAGGCGCCGGTTCAACGCCTCAATCTCCGCCAGATTGGCAGCACTTTGCTCAAATAGACGGGCATTCTGTATAGCTGCGCTTAGCTGATCTGTAATCAGCCGTAAAACATTCATGTCTTCGCGGCTGAAATCCCGCATACGATTAGAAATCAAGTGGACAGAACCCGCTGCCTCGCCGCCTATCTGAATGGGGAGGGTCATTTCCGAGTATTTGGCATTTGGGCCAGGCTCACGAATTTCCTCTTTACCGGCGCTAATCAGCGCTTCATTCAGCAATATTGAACGTCCTACCAGGGTCGCATCATCTATCTCAACACGAAAGCCCGTTTGTAACAAACGCTCACTCTCCTCGCCTGCTGCCGCCTGCAACCGAGCACGCTTTCCTGACGAATCAACAAGGAAGATACGAACATCCTGGTAATGGAAGTACCTGCTGAGCGAGAGAACTACCTCCTCCAGCATCTTATCGATTTCAAGTGTTATCATGGTAGTGTGCGACACTTGAAGCGCCGCGCGCAGTTGCTCTATCCGGTTCAGTAATCCGGCTATTGCATCACTTAGTATCTGAGATAATCGGCCAATCTCATCAGGAGGGAACTGTGGGAAAGGTGTGCTCAATTCCCCTTGTCTTATTTCCTCAACAACATCCACCAAACGACCCAAGGGCAACATCAGGGAACGCGCAAAGAAAAACATGAGCACCGCAACCAGGATCGCGCCAATGACAGTCATCCAACGCAGCACCTCTGCCACTCGTGTAACGCCAGACAAAGATGTGTCAGCAGATTGACGTATTGCGAAAATCCAGGGCAAGTTACTAAGAGTGGGATCGCCACTTTCAATGTCTGCCATACTGATATGACTATAAAGCCAGTTATCTTTGGAAAGAAAAGCTCCTGATGGTAAGTTCCCAGTCAACTCTACCGGAATATCGACGCCGTCCATTCCACTCTGGGCAGACACAACTGTGCCATTCTGCTCGATGATCAGCATCTGCGTCCGATCCGTTGTTACTGGCGGTTGCACATTCCACACAGCATAGATGACACCTATGGCAACCCTCGATGCTTCTGAGCTGTAAATAGGGACAGCAATATGTACACCTGTTTTTTCCGTGAATGGGTCATCCACATGCCCGGCAACATATGTTGCTCCCCTTCCATTATTCCAGGCATAGGTGTACCAATCCCAAAGCATCGCCGGCATTTCACGGCTATCGAAACCTTCCGGAAGCCCGCCAATCCCCATCGATAAGACATGCCCACTACTGTCGAGCACAACAATAGCCTCAAATTCCTTGTGGTCTTCCATAAAGCCAGTGATCACCGGATCAAGCGTCGGAGAAGATACCAATACTGGTCCCGTCGCAGCCTCTGAGTCGACATCCTGCCGTCGCCCTACTACGCGCTCAATGCGTGCATCGGCACCCAATTGCTCTAGAACAAGGATATCGTGCTGCAAGGCCTTTATGACATAAAGAGCCTGGCTGTGGTTGACATCTTGCAAATCACCCAGAGCCAGGTCGATCTGGGCATTGCGCAATGCCTGTTGGACCACGAAATTGATGATCAACCCACCGATTAGCAAACCAAGCGCCAAACCAAGCACGAGCTTGAATGCAATAGGATACCCTCGTGGGTGCAAACGACTTGCCAGTGTACTCTCTTTCATAGCCATCATCAGGCTCTCACTTCCTCAGACTTGCCAGATATCGGCCTCTCATCCGTAGGACCCTTTTCTTCTCTGGCTGTCTCAGCATCTTTGTTGCTATCGGATACATTTTTACCGCTTTGTGAAATGGGGTGATCCATGCTGATCTCTGCATACACATTATCGGTGCCCAGTGCTTGCGACAGTTCCCTGGTAGCACTTTCCAGCAATAACGCCAGGCTGGGGGCACGCTGTAATCGCGAGGCAATGGTATTGATCAGATATTCTCGGTTAGCAGCACGTTGAGCCTGCAGATAGAGACGAGCATTTTCGACTGCCAGCGCCGCTCTTTCTGCTATCCCCTGGATCAGAAGCAAGTCATCCTGAGACCATTCCCGTGTATCGTCCGGCTCGACGCCGATCACACCAACTACTTCATTGCGTACGACAATCGGAGCTGCCAGGAATGCCTTCCTTCCATCGGCTCCAGAAGAGACAATAACCGAGCCGGAGCCAAGCACACGCTCGACGACACGGCTGCGGTGTATTTCCATTGCCTTCGATTCCACCCCATGGACCTGCCGACGCTCTTCCTGCCGAGTCTCCGACAGGAAATCAATCCAGGACCGATGTGTTGTCGTACGGCTGAGCTCGCTTAGCTCGCGCAGGTTCTCTTCGGCCATCTCAAATAACTGTGCATTCTTGATCGCAACAGCAAGCTGATCGGCCAGGGCCCGAAATGTGGGGAACATCTCCTCTTCGAAGGCATCCGGCTCGACACTTTGCAGATCAAGAGCGCCAATGACCTGGTTGCCAACGATCAGGGGAATTGCCATCTCGGAGCGAGTCAGCGGCAACAATTCGTTGCGACGATGTATAAAGTCCGTGTCTGTATCCCTGGCAATTACAGGTCTGCTACTGGCTGTTACCTGCCCGATGACACTCAAACTACCCACCGGGAGACGATGTCCACGAGCCAACAGAGCTTTCCCGACGTCGCCGGTACTCTGTCGCAAGACCGCATATGACTCTTCCGCGTCGACCAGAAAAACTTGAACATGATAATATCCAAACGTCTCACGAATGAGACGCACAATATCTTCCATAAGCTGGTCAAGGTTGCGTGCCCCGGCCACGGTACGAGCTACCGATGTCGTTGCCTGAAGCTGGCGTGTCTGTGTTTGAAGGCGAGCCTCCATCTCGTGGCGCTGTTCGACAATCGCCAAATTCAATTTAGAACTTTCCTGAAATGCCTGTCGCATAGTACGCGAGAACAGCCAGGAAATGACTGCCACAAAGAATAGATTGACATAAACCAGGAGTGTCTGTGATGATGCGCCGCCAGCAAAAATGGTGTGTGTGTACTCAGGCTCAATCCGAAGATTGAGGACAAAGTAGGCAGTTCCGGCCAGAATAGCCACCACTACAGCCGAGAAAGGCGGACCAAAGAAACCCGCAACAATAACAGGGACTGTAATCGAGAGAGCTGTTGCCGTCATCGGCCCGGTTTGTTCAACCAATGCAATGGAAAGGCTCAGGAGCGCCACCGACAATAGCATACCGGCGGCAGTGGTCAGTCCTCGTCGGTTAAGGATATAGAGGAATACCCACACAACAGTCAATACAATGCCATAAGAGATCGTTATACCAGAAATACGTACTGCCAGATCGATCGAGTTGACATTATGCGCCACAATTGCCGCAATCAACGTCAACAACTCGGTAAGAATCAGAACGACAGCCAACAAACGTCCCTGGCGTGCCTGACCCGATGCAGGGGACTGAGATCGCAGCAACCAATCGATTGCATTTTTCCAGAAAGATGGGTTAGGAGAGGTTTTGTTATCAGTCATAGGTTCCCTGTGAAGGTCATCCCTTGAATGTGTCATTCAAGAGCCCGCAAAAAAATTCTTATTATGCCACCGAGACGAGCCTGCATTCAACGATAATCTTTACCCTGGTTCATGATGTTAATCCCCCTGTTAGGGCATGAACGGGCAGTGATGAGATTGTGTTGTTTGTATTTTGCTCAAAAAGCGCACTTTCTCTAACAAGCATACACCAGTTTTAATACCTGTTGAATCGCGGGCCTTTTGCCACCATTTCCACATAAGCAAACGTGCTGTGAACAGAGCCACGCCTTCTAAATGGGTTACTTTTCGTCTTTCTTCTTTTCCGTGTCGTACTCCATAACCAGATGAACAAAACTCGTCGGCGTTTCCAGCGCATGGCTAGCCGTTCTGGCAACAATACGAAGAAGCGTGTTCAAGTCAGTGGTAGACTGAAGCTCCGCAGAGAGGCGGCTCATCACCTCCTCACGCTCGGCATGATGCTGAGCTTGCTCACCCAGGCGTGTGCTGTCCAGCGCCATCGCGACACGCTCCGCTACCGCTTCAAGCATGTTCTTAGTTTCTTCATCGGGCTCACGGTCACCCCGCGGTGTCAGATCCAACATCCCGATCGTCTCACCTCGAACCGTTAAGGGGAGCGTCACTGTCCCGCCACCAGGCTGTCCGCCCTCGGAACCCTCAGAGGCTTCGATTTGCGGTTTGGCCTCACCCACATCATCGACTTTGAGCGGCCTGACCCCTTGCTGACTGGCTTCATAACCCAGAGGCGATTCGCCGGGACGGTCTGATAGAAATTTACGCCATGATTGCCCGGTAAGCTGCCGATTCAGGGACTCGATATCTTGCAGGTCGCGCTGGGCACGCTCAAACAAATGCACATTCTCAATTGCAATAGCGATCTGATCTGCCATGGCCTGGAAACCGGAGATATCCGATGCCGCAAAAGCTTCGACGCTGGTGCTGTGAATATCGACCACACCAATTACCTGATTTTCCACTCGCAGCGGCAAGGCTATCTCAGAGCGGGTACCGGACAGCAAATCGTTGTGTTGATACGCCGGATAAACACTGGTATTGGGGATGATAACTGTCTCGCCGCTTTGGATAACCTGACCAATCACTGATTGGGATTTGATGGGTATCTGGTATAAGCGCGAGACCAGTTCCTGCCCTATTGAGCCTGTGCCGGCCTTAATGACCGCGCTCCTCTTTCCTTCATCGATCAGAAGGATTTGTGCATAGTAAACATCGAATCGCTCAGAGATCAGATCGACAGCTTGTTTGAGCAAATGATCCAGGTTGCGAGTGCCTGTAATCGTACGCCCAATCTCGGCCACAGCCATGATTTTTCGAGCATCACCATCTGGAGCTTGATCCGTCTGATGCAAATCAGATATTTGCTGCTGGATCAATCGCAAATCACGTTCCCTCAAAAGCGATGTTCCTACCGCCATGGCAGACACAATAACCGTGATCAGGAGTGAGAAATAGTACTGTCCTATGTTGGATTGTGGAATGAGCACAAGACCAAGCCCGACTCCCAAATTGGCGATCACAACGGACACGATTGTTGTTCGCGCGGGTAAAAGGAGCATGGCAAACAAGATCGGGACCAAGACAAAAAGCGAAGCCTGAGATAGATTAACATGGTCGCGAAGGATATACAGATTGGCCAGCACCAGAGCCAGTTCCCCAAACACCAGTAAACCGGCTCCCAGTTTTGCCTGGCGTATACGACTTAACAGGTAGACAAGTAGGAAGAGAATGGGATGTGGTAAGGCTAAAACAGCCAGCGAGGTGAAGGCCAAACCAATGGCAACCAACACACTTACAAGAAACAACACCAGTGACAATCGGGATAACAGGCGTGCCCGCTGTCTTTGTATGGGTTCCGTTACACTGGAATGTGGCTCTGTTAGCCGTTGCCACAGGGTTTGAGTGGTAAATTCTTGCATGCTCATATTGTCAATCCCTGGTGAATCTTGTTATGACATCTCATAGCTCGCTCGTATCCTTGCCGGCCGATGATAAGCTACCAGCATCTCCTGATGCCGACTTATCGGAGGGAAATAAGCGAACTTTGATATCATACTCGTCCAATGCCGAGATCAGAGTACGTACCGTTGTCTCCAACACGTCATTGATATCTGTTGCTCGCTGGAGCTGTGCCGTCATATTGCTGACTATCTGTTCACGTGCCGCCGACTTTTTGATTTGCTCCAGCAATTTTAGATTCTCAGAAGCACTTGAGACCTGTACGGCAACATTCTCGAACAGTTCTCGCTGTTCACGCGTCAGATCAGGATACAGATCGGCCTTGAGACCTTTTTCCGCCAGTTGATCACGGGAGAGCCCCAACACAGCGGCCAACTCGGCAATTGCCACATTGTTAATCTCATCGGTTGTCTCCGCACTGTGAAGGCGATTAGAAATATTGAGCAAAATCTGCTCATAACCAACCACCTGCTGAGTACGGGCCAACAACAGTTGGGCATTGAGCCCTAGAGCCGTCTGATCGGCCAGACTGCGACATAGACGTGCCTGATCGCCCGAGAAAGTTTGTCCCTGCCTGCCCTCGAAGAGAATAGTCCCTAACCAGGTAGCACTAGAGCTAAGTGGAATCAGCATTAAGGCATGTACATTTTCACGGACATAAATAGTTCGCAGATCGACACTCAAGCGCGGATCGGTTTGAAGATCGTTGAATACGAGGTTGGATCGAGATTGGGGAAATTGCATCAGTATGGGTATCTGAGATGGCAAATAACGTATCGGCGGCGATTGGATTATCAATTGGCCATGTTGCCATACTGCAGTAGTCTCGATGTATTCCATGTCCCTAAGCGGATCAGGGCCTATAAGATAAATGGTGATGTGCTCGGATCCGCTTACATCTGCCATCTTCTCAAGAACAGTTGCATAAATCTCGTCCACGTGTTGGGCAGCGCTGATTGCCAATGAGACGCTATAGAGCATCGTGGTTTCATCAAGAGACGATTCTAAATGCTTGATGGTACGCATGGCTTGCAGTGCCGCTGCCATTTGCACCGCTGCCTGTTCACAGATAGGGATATCATCTGGTAAAAGGGTGATATCGGTATGCCCTCCCACATTCAACGTCCCTAAAATCTGGTCTCCAACGACCAGCGGTGCCACAATTAGCTTATATACGTCAATCGACTGCCAAAGTGAGCTATCAGCCCAACCGCCTAGTTCTTCGAAAAGGATTGCTGCGTCACGTGATATCGCCTGTTTGATCCGCGAGCCCGCTAATGGTATACGAGCAGGCATTTGTTCACCCTTGATGAGTATCAACTCGGCATCCGGGTGATCAGAGGTAATCAATGCTATGCTGATGTGGCTAGCTGGAAGAAACTCGTTTAGCCTGGTAGCTACTATTTCTCCCAGATTCTCGAAGTCAGATACATCCGACAGATCATGTGCCAGGTCGGCGGCTAAGGTAGCCTGTGCAGTTCGCCGATTGAGAATGTTGTCCAGTTCTCGATTTTCTAAAACAGTCCCAATATGGCAAGCCAGTATTTCCAGATGGCGTATCTGATCAATGTTATATTGATGCGGCTTATGCATGCCAAGTACCAGATAGCCCGTAATATGCTGACGCCTGTTTAATGGAAGAATGATCAGGCTGGCGGCCTGAAGCACACTTTCCGCATAAGGCTTGACTGATAAGAGGGAATTATCAATCTGATCGATGTCAGATATCACAACCGGGTGATCATCAACCAGCCGCCTGATGGTATCAGGCAGAGGTTCAGCATGTGTCAACCCATCACGATCCCAGTCTACGATAACTCTAGCAGTAATCAAACCATCTTGACTGATGTTTTCCCCGATCAAGATGATGCAGTCAGCATCCGGCATGACATGCTGGCGGATAATTGCTACGATCTCTTCTGGGCTGTTGATGCTGGTAATAGCACGCATCGCCTGAAAGATCGATGCACAACGATCTAATAGAGCATCTTCGGAGGTAGAGATAGTACCACTCATAATTCCTCCAAAACAGGCGTCTTACAGCCCATATAATGGCGGTAATCTCCTGTCATAACAGGCACACATGATTATAGTCAAAACGGGCATTCGTGCTTGAATGTTGCACAATGCTCGGCAAGCTGGTCGGGGGCAAGACTGTTGGTAGACCCGATTCAAAGCTACCGTATTTCCCAGACAGGCTCACCATTCAAGACTCGCCTGATCTGATCGGGAAAACGATCGGGATCGAGAGGCTTACCCAAGAAGCCGTCAAATCCGGATTCTTTGGCTCGTTGCATCTGTTCAACACTGGCTTCAGCAGTAACCGCAACCACCAATGTGTCTTTGAGACGGCTGTTGCCTCGGACTTTTTCAAGCGCCTGGAATCCATCTTCGTACGGCAAGCGGATGTCCATCAAGATGAGGTCGATTCGCGGAAGGGTATCGGCAAATTCGACAACTTGCCAGCCGGAGGTCTTCCACTCGCAACGCTGGACACCCATATACGCCAGCATACGCGCGATCAACACGAAATTGGGCACATTATCCTCAACCACTAGCACATGAGCCTGCGTTGGATCGATCGGAGTGTGTGGTGGTTTCTCTGTTGGTACATCCTGTTTGGGTTGCTCTACCGGCCTGGCTTCCTCCGCCGGTTTAGCCTCGACAACCGGTTTTGATCCCGCCTCTGCCGGCCTGGCATCCCCTGTCGGTTTAGCCTCAACGTCTGGTTTTGATCCCGCCTCTGCCGGCCTGGATTCCTCCGTCGACTTAGCCTCAACCGCTGGTTTTGATCCCGCCTCTGCCGGCCTGGATTCCTCCGTCGACTTAGCCTCAACCGCTGGTTTTGATCCCGTCTCTGCCGGCCTGGATTCCCCTGTCGGTTTAGCCTCAACTGCTGGTTTTGATCCTGCTTCTGCCGGCCTGGCCTCCTCCGTCGGTTTGGATTCTTCTACTGCCGGTTTTACTTCATCTGCCGGCTTAGCATCAGCAGATGACTGGGATTCCTCCACGGGCTTGGCATCAGCCGATTTAGAAGACTCAGCTGGCTTAGACGCTTCGGCCTCAGGCTGCTGGGGCGGTGAGGGCGTATCCGTTGCCCCCTTTTGGCCAGTTGACGGGGTAGTCGATTTTGAAGCTTCCTTTGCCTCCGAGTCTGGCTGTGTGGCAGGATCGGACACCTTCTCTGTTTTCCCCTGCTCGATTGACTCGGCTTTCTCAACCGACTGGGCCTGTTCAGTCTTCGGCTCCGTTTGTCCAGTCTCTACGGCTGGATTGGCCTGTTTTTCTGGTGGAGACTGGCCAATATCAGTTGATGATTCGTTTGAGTTTGTCGGCTTATCTGAGATCATAATCATCTGACCCTTGGTGCAGTTACTTCTTTGATCGGCGTTTTGTGGTTAAACAGGAAGTTACTCTGGCCTTCTATTTCGGACATCAAGCATCCCTTCTCAATTCTTAGTGCTCTCAGGATTTTGTGTCTGAGAGCCTTGATTATGGGTAGGCGACACTTGAGAGCCCTGCGATTGAGCATCTTGAGGTTGAGAGCTTTTTTCTTGCGTTTCGGTTGGCTGCAAGCCTGGAGTTGGTGGGTCAGCAGGTCGACCAGGCACGTTCGGTGCCTGGATAGGCTGAACGATCGGGCTTGGCGATCCGGCTGATTGGATACCAGATTCGGGCGGACTGGCAGGTTGGGCACCCGGGGTTGGCGAGCCGGCAGGTTGGACACCAGAACCTGGCGGACTGGCAGGTTGAGCACCCGGGGTTGGCGGACTGGCAGGTTGAGCAATTGGGCTCTGCGGACCGGCAGGTTGGGTATCCAGACTTGTTGATGAGCTTGCCGGCTGAGGAGTCTGACCATCTTTCCTCAAATGCTTCTCGATCTGTTTTGGAAGGTTATCCACATCTATCGGCTTAGGTATGTAACCATTACACCCGGCATCCATAGCCTTTTTAATATCACCTTCCATAGCATTGGCCGTCAGTGCCACTATAGGGACATGTGCCCCACCGGTCGCCTTGCGCAATCGATCGGTACATTCGTACCCATCAATGTCGGGCAGATTGATATCCATCAAGACAAGATCGGGATGGGTACTCAATGCTAACTCCAGCCCCTTGGTTCCATTTTCCGCCTCGATGACAGTGAAGCCTTCTGCCTCTAACACACGCTTGATCAAGATGCGGTTATCAAAGTTGTCCTCAATGTAGAGAATGCGTTTCCCACTCATATGTGTCTCCGCTACCTCCTTGTGAACTCAGGAGTAGCCTGTTTAGGAATGAGGATTTTATACCTTTCCCAGGTATAAGCCTGAAGAGTGGCTCACAGGAGATAGTATTTCATCCTTGTTCCTTAATAAAGTACGCTTCACTTCTAAGTTTAACTCAAGTGTCAAGACGCGAATGTTACGATAGTGTTCCAAATTATCTTGGCGTCTCACGATACGAGAGCACCAATATCCACAGAGAACTACGAACTATCGAGTTCAGTATAGCACAGAGAGCACATCTTGCGACAGAATCACCACGCTTGTCTCTGCCGACATATGGAACATGGCACAGGCAACAGGACATCTGTAGTAAAACAACTCTATTGGTCACTAACATCAAGCTTTGTTTGAAAAAGGGACTACATTAGGAGTTACCCTCAAGACATAGCCGCGATTACCTGCCCTTAAGTCCACCTTTCACGCCTTCTCGAACCACTAAACTGTTCTCGTTTTTACGATTTGTACTACCTGTAATGAAGTACCAAGCGCAACTCCACAGGCACAAAGCGTGAAATGTAGACCGCAGTATATGTCTGACAGAGGCACCCATCTGATTGTGATTTAGGAAGTGACCTTTGCCAAGCTACCCACACGCTATTATATCCTAAGCTCGACTTTGCACATACCCGGCTGAAGGTTGACGAAGGATGATATAGAAAACACATCATGGTCAAGCAGCGACATTCAAAAAGTCTCGTTCATCTCAATGCTGTCATTCCCGCGAAAGCGAGAATGACAGCATTGGCGAAGGGATTAGACTTTATCAGCAATAGGCGTGCTATGCGTAAAATCCAGCTGATTTTATGCGTAACTCAGTTATTTCCGATAAAGTCTATTGTTAGTTGGCAATTCCCCGATTATTGAGAAGATACGGAAAAAAGACATGAAAGCACCTTCGAGTTTTGAGCATAGGGCTTTATGCCCAGGTGACCAAACCCAGCCGCAGCGTGCGCTGGAGATCCGGATGGGCTGGAATAACACGAACTGTATAACCGTGCCGGCCAGTAGCCTCCGCGACGAACTCGACAGTATATTGATGCCAGCCTTTTCCTCGACCCTCACCATTGGGCTTCATGCCGTGGACATGCCCTCGGCTGATAGTCCCATCTCGATCCAGGATACCCTCATAAAGTTGGACTGATACATATTCAAGATCGATGCCACCCAGATAGATATCAGCCGTCACAACCAGGGCATCGCCAACACGCACCTCAGTATTGAGAGTGGTAATGTTATCGACATCGACCACATGCCAGTTATTCTGTAGATTGGCTAGCCAGGCTGCAACAGCCCGCCCACGCTCATAATCGCTTTCGGCAAACTGCCGGGCGTGCTGAAGCGCCGGTATATAGAAGCGGCGTGTATATTCCTGGACCATGCGCGCCGTATTGTAGACTGGACACAAATCCATCATGCTGGTCTTCATCCGCATAATCCAGTTTCGGGGCAATCCATCCGAACCTCGCTCGTAGAATGTCGGCACCAAGTCCTTTTCGAGCAAATCGTAGATCGCGTTGGACTCAACATAGTCCTGCAATCCCTCGTCCTGGTATTCTTCGCCATGGCCGATGGCCCAGCCAATATCCCGGCGATAAGCTTCGTCCCACCAACCATCCAGCACGCTCATATTCAAAACGCCATTCATGGCAGCTTTCATGCCACTGGTTCCGCTTGCCTCCAGGGGACGGCGAGGTGTATTCAGCCAAACATCGACACCCTGAACCAGATACCGGGCAACAACCATATCATAGTCTTCGAGAAAAACGATGCGATTGCGGCTATGCGATGTCCGAGCAAAGTGAACAAGCTCCCGAATAAATTCCTTTCCTTCATTGTCACGTGGATGTGCCTTGCCTGCAAAGATGAACTGAACCGGACGAGCTCCACACAACAGATTGGTAAAACGATCCAGGTCACGCAGCAGGAGTGTGGCGCGCTTATATGTTGCAAAACGGCGCGCAAAACCGATTGTCAGCACTTCCGGATCGAGTACTTCGTGAGCTTCATCGATCTCGATCGGCGGAGCTCCGCGACGTTCGAGCTGGGCAACCATTCTCTTGCGAGCAAAGGCAACCATGCGCTCCCGTCGACGCTCGTGAGTACGCCACAACTCCTCGCCAGGAATGCTGGTGATGCCCTGGTTCCATACTTGCAGATCGGTTGGATCTTCGCGCCAACGCGGACCAAGGTAACGATCCAACAGCTCGGTCATTTCATGCGATACCCAGGAATAGATGTGAACACCATTGGTAATTGACCCGATCGGCACCTCTGACAGTGGTATCTGCGGATAAATGTCTCGCCACATGCGGCGAGCAACTTCTCCATGTAGACGACTAACACCATTGACATAGGCCGACATACGCAATGCCAGGATAGTCATGCAGAAATCCTCGTGCGGATTGACAGGATCCTGCCGTCCAAGTCCCAGAAACTCCTCACGGGACAAGTTCAGCGCAACGCGATAATCCTGAAAATACTGTTCTACCAGATCCGGTTCAAAGTAATCATTACCCGCAGGCACAGGTGTGTGCGTTGTGAAGACATTACTGGCTGCCGTGATCGCAGCTGCCTCTCCAAAGCTCATGCTGTAACGTTCCATTAATATACGGGCACGTTCGAGCGCCATAAAAGCTGAGTGTCCTTCGTTCATGTGGCACACTGCCGGTTCAATACCCATAGCATATAACGCCCGCAGTCCACCAACCCCTAACAGGATTTCTTGCCTGATCCGCGTCTCCCGATCACCCCCATAGAGTTGATCGGTCAAATCCTGATCCTCGCGCTCGATATTTTGTGTGATATTGGTATCCAGCAGATAGAGCATGAGCCGTCCCACCCGAACATACCAGATCTGGGCAAATACCGGGCGATTAAGGAGCTCAATGCTGATACGGATTGGCTGTCCGCTCTCGTCCCTCACCGGCCTGACCGGCATGGTATAAAAATCGTTTTCAGGATAAAGCTCCTGCTGCCAGCCATCGACATTCAAGTATTGATGAAAATAGCCCTGTTGGTAGAGCAGCCCAACACCAACTAACGGCACATTCAGGTCGCTGGACGCCTTGAGATGATCTCCCGCCAGGATCCCCAGGCCGCCCGAATAGTTGGGGATCGATTCGGTCAAGCCAAACTCAAATGAGAAATAGGCAATTTGCGGCTGGGCCTCCAGATTATATTCCTGGGCATACCAGGTCTTGCTCTTGCTCTCAGCCCGCATGTAGTCATCATAGTTCCGCGTGACACGATCCAGGTGAGCCAGGAAACTATCTTCTCGTGCCAGGGCGTTGAGCTTATTCTGGCTCAGCATTCCCAGCATCTTGACCGGGTTATGGTTGGTGCTTTCCCACAGATCACGATCCATACGGCGGAACAGATCGATGGTTTCGTGGTCCCAGCTCCAGCGAACATTGTAAGCCAACTCGTACAAACGGCGAAGCGATTCAGGAATAGACGAGACGACGGTATACGTGGCAACGGGCTGCATAAAAGCCTCCTCGGCGTATACGAACAGTTGACAATCAGGATCAATATAGTATTTGGATGGGCAGTCCTCACCCTATGAAATGAAGTATAGGCAATTTGGGTCGAGACGCAAAAGCAAGGAGATTGGGTGATTGATGATTGGGAATTGTTCGCTAACGGTTGAATAGTGCCAGGCAAGCCAGGGAAACATTCAGTGCCTCACCCGGAAAGCAAAATCCCCCGCCGAGAGAATTATTTTTCTCACCTAGAAAAATAAGTTTCCAGGCGAGAAACTCCCATCCCCAGGGCTCGATGCAAGAAAGAGGCGGCAGGAATAACAGAACCGTGGCCTGCCAATCGAGAGGGGATGCAGCAGATGTTTGTATCCCCCAATGTGCCCTTCGGTAGATTTCAGCACGTTCCGGATGTCGTACAGTGGTATTCAGGTGAACAGTGGCTCCACGAGCTGCTCGTCAGCGTTTATTGATCATCGATGCACTTTGGGAGATTCGCAATGAATAACACAGAAAGACATCCGGACACTCTCAGCTTCTTGTGGCTCATCCTCGGCTGCGTAGCCCTGCTGTTCATGGGCGGCAAATGGAACATCCTGATCGCCACCTGGGTTGGGTCGATCTTCTTTGTGAGATACTTCCGGGCTCAGCGCAGCATATGGGGCATCCTACTGGCTCTGCCACTCATCCTGGCGGCGTCCCACATCTTCTTCATCGGTCTTGCCGAACAGGTGGATGTAGCGTTCAAGATACTCATCGCAGTGAGCTATACGCTGTACGTGGTCATCCCCTGTCTGGTCGATCGGCTCCTGTACAAGAAGGTGGGTAACCCGTTATTGTCTACTCTGGTTTACCCTGCCTCGCTGATCGTTATCCAGTTCCTGCTCTCGTACATCGAAGAGCTGGGCACTGTGCTCCACTGGACAGCTTCAATGTTCTCGATGAAGCCCCTCATCCAGCTGGTATCGATCACAGGCATATGGGGGCCTTCCTTCCTGGTCGGCTGGCTCGCCGCGATCGTTGCCACGCTGTGGGAGGAACAGCTCGACCTGAAGAAGATCAGGCTGCCGGCAGCAGCCTTCAGCGGCGTGTTTGTGGCTGCGATGCTGTGGGGAGGCATCCGGATGACATTCCTGCCCCCTGCTCCAGGAACCGTCAAAGTCGGATCGGTGGTGGTTGGCCTGCCGGAGGATAACCTGTTCTATGCTTATCTCGATCTGCCGGAGGCTGCACAGATCGAGCAGAAGGAGAAATACCGGCAGTGGTCGCTGGAGGTACAGGACGAGCTGTTCAGCACATCGGAGACGCTCATCACATCGGGTATCAAGATCTTATCCTGGGCCAGCGGCAACGCGGTTGTATTTGCGGAGGATGAGGCCCAGCTCACCCAGCGCCTGCAGGATTTCGCCAAAGAGCACCAGATATACTTCTTCCCCAGCCTGCTGGTGCTCGGCGATTACGATGGGCCTGACCGCAACCGGATACTGGCCATCCGGCCGGATGGCCAGATTGAGTATGTCCATTATAAAGGAAGAAACCCCAATGCCGGTTTCTACCAGGGCAACACCATAGAAGTGATCGATACGCCCTACGGCAGGATCGCTTCCCCCATCTGCTTCGAGATGGAGTTCCACCGCTTCATCCGCCAGGTGGGCCAAAAAGACATCGATATCCTCATCGTCCCGGGTGACGAGCCGTCAAAGGATAATGCCATCGTCCATACCGAGATCTCCATGTTCCGCTGCATCGAAAACGGCTGCTCGATGCTGAGGACCACGCTGGAAGGGCTGACCATGGGCATGGACTACCAGGGACGCGAGCTTTCCCGGATGAACTACTATCTCACACAGGAAAACCGGACCATCATCACCGAGATGCCGACGAAGGGTACGAGAACTCTCTACACACAGTGGGGTGACTGGTTTGCCTACGGCTGTGTGCTGCTCTTGATGGCCGAAATGGTGCTGGGGGCGTGGAACACTCTCAAGAAGCCGGGGAGTGGATAGTAGAGGCCGCTTTGATTTTCACTGATCCTGTCCGTCCCCCGGCGCCGGTCGGATTGAAATCCGACCTACATCGGGCGGCAGGTAACGTAGGTCGGGTTTTAACCCGACCGTGCGACACCCAAACCAGCGGTGAATGCTCTGCGATAAACCTAAAAAGAGCCTCGATGCTTCTCCCAGAATATGACGTCCCGGGAGAAGCAATCATCAATTCATCTTGAACACCGGCCCGCGCGGCGGGAAGGGCAGGCGGCTGCCATCGGGGATCAGGAAAGCGTGCTGGCGGTGGATACGTATCCGGTCGCACTCCCCGTCAGTGATGACCAGGATCGGCCCATCGTTGGGGAAGTCGCTCGATTTCTCCAACAGGTCGATGCCCGGTTGGAGGATCGTGCCACCCCTACCCCGAACGCATACTCTCCCGGCAATATCCTCCGGCGGCATATAGCCCTGATCGTAGGCGGCTGCGTCGCAGAATACCACCCGCACCGCTGGGACATCGTGAGTGATGCTGTAGCTGGCAATCGCACCTAGCGCCTTGGCCAGCAATTGCCGATCCATCGAACCGGAGGTATCGAGCACCACGCCGAATGTCCGGCCATCTTCGTCTTCGGGGCGCGTCACCCAGCGCGGGCGCGGGATATCGGGCGTCGCCGACTGTCTACGGCTGAGCTGGGCGTAGCTGCGGACCTTCTCGAGCGGCGCGAACATGGCATCGAACCAGCGGGCCAGTTCGACATCCCAAGGGACAGGCGGCTGGCTGAGTGCCCGGATCTCCTCGATCAGCCCGGCAGGGAGATAACCGCGGCCATACTGCTCCTGATAGACCAGCCCCTGCCCCAGGCACCGACGGTAGAAATCATCCAACGCCACGCCGTCACGGGTTCTCCACCACTCATCCGAGGACCCCAGTATATCGCCCAGCCCCTTGCCGCGTAGCGTTGCCAACCGGCTCATCCGGCGCATGTCGCCCACGATCCGGTCGTAGATAGCCTCGGCAGAGAGATCCTTCAGGGCGGGGTCCAGCAGCGCGCCCAGCGGCGGCATCTGCCCGATCCCCATCTCGATCAGCCAGCCGTTGATGACATAGTCGCAGGCCACATTCCACAGGTAAGGATCACGTCCCTCCTGGCGAGCCTGGTGACACAAGCCAACGTGCAGCAGCTCATGAGCCATCACGAAGCGATACTGCTCCTCGTCCAGGCCGGCAGCCGGGTTGAAGTAGATGGTCTGCAAATGCGCATCGACCGCCGCTACTGAGATATGCATCCGCTGGCAAACCTCGGTATCCTCAACCACCTCGAAGGCCGAAGCCAGCGCGCCCAGCAATGGCAGATGATTGATAACCCAGGTCTTGGCCTCTCTGGCCGCGCTGTTGTTGGAGTATCTTCCACTGGAGATCGTCTCAATTTGACCACCCGCTACATCAAGAGCAGCAGCTACTGCATGCTTCAAACCGATCCCAAACAGCCGTGACCAGTCTGGCTCGTCACCATACCATGGACGTCTCTTCTCTTCCCAGATCATGTCCATCCGGCCAATCGCGCCGGTGCCATACTGGTAATAGTGCTCCGGGATACCATCGCGGCAGAAACGCTCGTACAGCATCTCCTCGCTCTGTCCTGCCCCAATATCCGGAGCAGGTAATCCAAGCGGCTGCTTACCGAACTTAAACTCGGCCAGGAAACGCGCCACGATGAGATCGCAGGCCACATTCCAGGCCAGCGGGTTTTCCTTCTTTTGGAAATGTCCCATCCCCAGATGCAGAACCCCATGAGCCAGGGCATAAGCCCATTCGGCAGGCGCAGCTTCCGCGTTTGGATTAGCATATAAAGCACCCTGATCGCTAACCACCACCAGCCCATTATGTGGGCAAGGGCTGGGGTGCTCATTGATGATGTAGGCATAGTTGTAAACCTGGTAGAACATCGGGTGTGGCCATACCATCCGATAGCCCAGGTTGAAGTTCTTCTCGCGAGCCTCTGTCTTGGTCATGTGTTTGTTGGTTGGCTTGCTTTTATGTCTTCTTGCCATTGCCGTTCTCTCCTCTTGCCAGACGTGGCAGGTCGCGAATCACCTCGACCACGAACCAGTTGGGCAGCGTCACCCCATCATCCTGATCTGCCACCACCATCTGGGCCAGCTCCAGGTTAATGCGGGTCAGCTGCTTGAGCAGCGCCTTGGCGCGGAAGATCAGCTCGTTCTGGGAGCGGCTGACCTTCTTGTGCTCCTGGGGTAGTTCCTTGATCAAATGGGCCCGAAAAGACTGAGCCAGGAAGTACAGGACATCCCGATCCTCCGGCTTCTCCGGCCAGCCCTGATCGCCGCTCAGGATGGCAATCAAGCTGTGATCGCCGTGCACCTGGCGGTAGAACGCCTTGAACTGTGTGGCATGAGCCGGCGTCAGGCAGCCATAAGCCAGCACCTCGATTGTGTTCTCGCTCAACATACCACCATACTCATACATGGCATCACTCAGCATGTGCCACGAGCGCGGTGAGGAAAATGGTTCCTCATGCTTAGGTGGCTGCGACCACAGGTGATCGGGACGGTTCTGGATGTAATCGATGATCAACTGGTGGATCTGGTTTTCGTAAGCCCACTCCAGCCAATCCCGATGAGCTACCTTAAGATGAACGTGAATCATGCGGTTAAGCAGCGCCGATGACATCGGACGGACAATCGCACTGTCCTGGGCGCGGTTACCCGCGCCGACCACGATCGAGCCTTCAGGTAGATAGTATTCGCCGATGCGTCGCTCGTGGATCAGACTGTAGAATGCCTTCTGCACCTCGTGCGAGCAGGCATTCAGCTCATCGAGAAAAAGGCAGTAAGCCTCTTGCCGGGCAATAGCCCTCGGCGGGCAAAAGCGGCTGGTGCCGTCCAGGATCTGCGGCACACCGATCAAGTCTTCCGGCGCCAGCTGGCTGCCAAGCAGCGATACACAGGCCAATCCAACTTGCTCGGCAAAGGTCTGAACGATGGCCGACTTGCCGATTCCCGGCGCGCCCCAGATGAACACCGGGCGCACCACGGCAACATTCAGCAGAAAATCCATTAATTGTTTTTGTGTGACTGTAGCAACTGTATTCATGACTGCTTTCTTTCAATTTCAAAAAGCCTAAACCGGCCCGGCTGAGCAGCACGGGATATCGGTATTCCTTCTCTTACTTACCCGGTAGTCTTTCACACATTTCCCTTTTGAGATGCGTCCCGGTGATCAGCCCATACAACAAAAAGCCGTGAGCATGTGTGCCCACGGCTTCGATGGCTGTCAACAGAACGCGGGCGATCATGCCCGCAGTTAATTCAGGAAACTACACAATTGCTCCTGTCGATCTGAAGGCATGATAGAAGACCAACCCTCCACTACGCCGGAAGGTGGCATCGATGATCATGTTAGGTTCGTACTTTCTGAGCATCACTTTTATGCCTCCAGATTTAAGATGGAGCGAGTATAACAATAGCTCTTCAAATGCGCAACGCAGATTTGTAATACTTTCACATTGGGAATGTATCTATAGATATAGCTTTTCGATGTCAGGTTTAGGAGAACAATGGAATGAGGCTCAAGAGCAAATTTACATCCGTATGTCTGGCTTCGCTGCTGATATCTTGCCAAAACACAATAGGACCGTCTCCTGGCAGTTCAGAGGATGGGGAGACAATTGCCAATCTTATCGAGCACAAAGCCGGCAGTCATATAGAATAATGGAGAAACCGATGAGATCAAATGGATTGTTCGTCACTGGATTGATGATGACAATAATACTGTCATCGTGTCAACACTCAATAGTATCGTCTCCAGGAGAGCCAATTGCCGACTTCATGGATACGCAGGCAAAGAGCAGCCTTAGTGGGCTCAGCGGCACGCTTTCTGTCAGCGTTGAAACTGCAACTCCGCCGGATGGTAGCACCACTCCTGACGATGGGACGCAAGAAGGCCCGACATCAACTGCTACGCCGATGCCCTCAGCGACCTTTATGCCTACCGATATCGCAACACCAACACCATCAGCCGTTCCCGCCCCCCTGGTAACCGTTTCCTATGCCGAGATATTTCCGGGTGGCTCGGAAATGAGCCGCAATCGTCCGCTCGATTTTGCCGTCAAGGCTGATTTTAGCAGTACGGTTGGCACAATGTCGCTGTTGAGCGGATTTCTTACTTATCAGGGACAGAATCCCCCCATCGAGGCGACCTGCGGGCAGATTCCAGCAGAGAGCCAGGCGAGATTGACCTGGGGGCCAGAACCCTCGCTGCGTGAGCAAGGAGGCTACAGCATCGCCGACTGGGGACATCTTCATGCGGAGTATATTCCAACTGATGCCACACACTTCACGGCCATGTTCACCATCAGCAGACAGGCAGACGCCATCGTGGAATACTGCATCCAGAAAACCTATGTGCTCATCGATGAGCCCGGTATACCCACGCCTGCTGACGATCCCTCAGCTATCAAAGTGATAGGCATCACTTTCTGGCCCGATGCCTCAACAGTGGATCGATCGAGCGACTTCAACTTCGGCGCCCGGCTGGACTTCGAGAGCATCATCATGACCCAGGTACGAATGTTGGTCTTCTACATCAAGCAAGGCCAAGAGATTCCCGGCGAATCGACTTGCATGAGTGGCCTGGTACCAGAACAAAGCGAAGGAACTCACTTCAACACAGGATCGGCTACCAGAATGTGGACGGGAATCAGCCGTTTCGAACGAGCGTACACCTACAGCGCATCAGCCCCCGACGACGCTACACATCTGGTGATGTGGCTGCTGCTCGAAGGCATGTCTGGTCAACCTATCCTTTGCCGGCAAAAGGTCATCGAGTTGTTTCCAACCGGCCAATAATTACAAGGTCACAAAATGTCTAGTATTCTCGCCCTGGCAAGGGCCTGGGTACGGCTGTTGACACCCAGCTTGCCATAGAGATTGCGTATATGGACTTTCACCGTCCCCGGGGAAAGGACAAGCCGGCCGGCGATCTCCTGGTTAGACAGCCCCTCAGCGATCAGGCTCAGCACTTCCATCTCGCGCCGGCTGAGTGCTTCGAACATCCCCTTGGATGATTGGCACGGTGCCGGGTCGGTCCCCGAGAGCGTAAAGGCAGCCAACAGTCTGTTGGTATAGTTTGGCATGATGCCGCGCGTAGACATGTAGGAGAGGAGTGATGCCATCGGTAGCCCCTCATCGACAAAAGTACGCACATACCCCTCCGGCTCAGCAAGCCGGAGGGCCTGCTGTAAGATGTCAACGGCTCGAGGCATATCATCCAGGAGGTGCAAGGCCAGCGCTTCAAGTACCTGTATTTGGAGAAGCATATCGATGCGCTGTAGACGTTCCATCTCCGGGCGCCAGGCCTCCAGCAAAGCAAGCGCATCAGTGGGCCGCTCCTGAGCCATCCACAAACGCGCCAGCACCAGGTGCTCATATTTGCGCATGTGTAAATTGGTAAAATCACCGCTTCGCCGGACATCAGTTGGGCCATGGTCTGTATCAACACCACGCTCTTTGACCCATCGAACAACCGCGCCCAGATTGCCCTGTGCGATCCAGAGTTGAGCCTGTGCTAGAGTAACAGCAATATCATCGATTTCAGTGTAGCGTGATAGTTTGGCTACCTGTTGGGCTTCCTTGAGCGCGGCATGGGCGCCTTCGATGTCGCCCTGGGCTTGTCTGATGTACGACAAGGAGATATATCCCTCAACACTCTTGACCTCGGTCCACTGTTGGGTCAACTCGATGCCCTTTCGCAGATGTTCTTCTGCGGCAGCCAGGTCATCCCATTCGCGCCGGATCGCCCCCATGCCGATCAGTGCCACCCCCCCAATCGGCATCAACTGCCCATTCTGATCGGTTGCCAGCCTCACCCCTTCCTCACAGAATGCCAGGGCCCGATGGAGTCGGCCCTGCCGGATCGACAATCTCGCCAGGTTAACAAGCGCGAGAACAGTAATGATCGTATTGCCGGTCTCTTCGCCCTTTCTAACAACCTCGGTGAGAGCTGCTATGCCTGTGTCCATATCGCCTTCGGCAAGATAGGCGGCACCCAGAATCAGCGCAGCGATGCTTCTAAAAAACACACTGTCATCATGCAAGTTTGTGAGGGCCTCGCGCGATAACCTCGCGGCAAGCTCCCTGTCTTCCCGATAATAGGCTACAAGCGCATGCACAGCTGCCACTTTGGCGGCGATTGTTTTGCCTGGGTTGAGCTGCTCGATGACTTGCAGACGCGTCTCAATCTCCCCCAACGAAGAGCCGCCCAGAAAGAGTGCCCAAACATAGTAAACAGCCAATCCGGGATGAACATCGACGATCTCGCTGGGAAGTTGCTCAGCCCAATGCTTGAATGTCATGATCTCGCTGCGCATGATAGTCGCCTCAGCCACCTGCTCGATGAGATGAGCGGCTCGCCTGTGATCTCCCGCGTCCAGGGCATGCTCGATGGCCTCCTCGGCCAGTTGGTGCTGCTCGTACCAGATGCTGGCCCGGCAATGCAGCTCCGGTATGCTGTCAGGATATTGTTGCCGCAGACGCTGGCGCAGCAAATTGGCAAACAGGTGGTGATACCTGTACCACTGATGGGAACTATCAAGCGATGAGATAAAGAGGTTAAGACGCTCCAATCGATCAAGTGTGTCCTGCCCGCCCTGGCCACCGGTGATGGCGTCGCACAAAGAACCGGTCAAACGGTCAAGAATCGACGTTTGCAACAGAAACGTCTGCACATCCTCCGTTTGACGCTGTAAGACCTCCTCCACCAGGTAATCGAGAATGAAGCGATTGCTACTGGCTAGATCCTGTACAAATCCAGCCTGATCTTCCTGCCCCTGCATCGATACTGCTGCCATCTGAAGCCCCGCTACCCAGCCCTCGGCCCGCTCGGTCAGTTTAGCAACTGCAGAGGGCGGTAGATCGAGCTGCATGGTCTGACAGAGAAAAAGCGCCGCTTCTTCCAGCGTAAAGCACAGATCGGCTTGATGAAGCTCTGTCAATTCACCGCGTCCTCGCAAACGCGCGAGGGGCAGCGGCGGATCGGCGCGAGTTGCGATCACCAGGTGAGCCTGGGATGGCAGGTGGCTCAACAAGCCAATCAGGACATCGTGCACAGACTGCGCCTCGATCAGGTGGTAATCGTCCAAAACAAGAACCACCTGTCCAGAGAGATTTGCCAGATCGTTGAGCAAGACGGTCACCGTAGCATCGACGGATTGTTGGGGAGATTGGAGCATCCCCAGAGACATTTCACTTGTATCTGGTGCAACCATCTGCAAAGCAGCGATCAGATATCCCAGAAAACGTGTTATATCGTTGTCATTCTCATCCAGTGACAGCCACGCTACAGGCCTATCGAGCTGCTCGATCCATGCTCCAAGCAGGGTGGTCTTGCCAAATCCGGGAGGCGCGGAGATGAGCGTCAGCTTGCGCACCAGGCCGCCATTCAACCGATTGATCAAGCGCGGTCGCGGCACCAGCCTGAGTTGTGACGGAGGAATGTAGAGCTTGGTTGTTAACAGTAGATCTGACATGGCCAACTTTCTGTGTAACAAGCTAAAAACTGTCCCTATTATAGCCGTCTGGAGAAGTTCTTTCAGAATGGAGCACAATATGACCAGTGTTGGCGTCACAACACATCATTACCATATCTCGACTTTGCACATATTCGGCTGAATGGTTACGAAGGATGACGTGAAAAGACAGTATTTTTCTAAATGGTCAAGCAGCGACATTCAGAAAGTCTCGTTCATCTCAACGCTGTCATTCCCGCGAAAGTGTGGGGCTGGAATCCACTCCGCGTGCCACTCTGTCTTTTCCACACCCCGCCTGCCACACATAGGGTTGTCAATGAGCAAAGTCGAGCTTGGCACCCATCATTATTATGTATCAAGATGGTTACAATCCCGTTGCGTTATTACGCTTCTCTGCTATGATAAACTTGAGTTACCATGGTCATCTCAATTGTTTGTGTTCTGCTTGTGCTTGGTCATAACAAGTCATCGCAGTCGGCTTCAGACTCAACAACCTAACTCGTGACATCCAACGGTGTTCACCATGAGCATTTCTGTGCGCGCTATAGACAGCATCAAGCTTGCCGCGGCTTTTGAACGAGTCGCCGCGCATGAGCACCTGTGTCTGCCTTACGAGACAGATGAGGAACGGATCGATGTAGTATCGCCTCTTGTTCGTCTTGGCCTGGAGCGTAACGAGAAATGCCTTTATATTACCAATGAACCCCACGGCATCCTGACGGCATTACAGGCACGAGAGATCGATACTGAGGCAGCGATTCAATCTGGAGCCTTGTGCATCACAGCCTGGGAAGATGTCTTTCCCGGCCAAACGTGTTTCAGCCCGGATACAGCAGGTAGCTTTGTGATCGATATGGCTCAGCGGGCAAAGGATGAGGGATTTCCCGTGCTTCGAGTCATGCTGGAGATTACCCAACTCTGGGAAGATGGGCCGGACACCGCGCACCTGATGACTTACGAAGCACAGCTGGCCAAGGCAGCCGCGGCATCAGACACCCTCATCGTGTGTCTATATGACCGTCGACGCTGCAAACCAGCCATCATGCTGAATGCCATTCGTGCCCATCCTGTGATCATGATTCGAGGTGCTGTCTGTCAGAACTTTCAGTACCTTCCTCCTGATGAGTTCCTGCTCCCTGACTGGGAAGCATCAGAGGTCGACCGGCTGGTTGCAGCTATCTGGGAGCAATCACAAAGCAAAAACGCATTCCAACAAATCGAGAATCGTTTCCGCCGGCTGACTGAAGATATTGGCGGACACGATGAGATGCAGCGGTTTCACGAGGTGTTCGAGAAGAGTCGCTTGCTTGCTGTCGGATTGGACATGCAAGGCAACATTATGTTGTGCAACGACCATTTGCTCGATCTTACCGGCTGGCAGCGAGGAGAAATTCTGGGAAAAGATTGGGTTGAGCTTTTCCTTCCTGCTGACGCCCGTGATACGACCCGGCAATTATTTACCTATGCCATCCAATCAGATGAGATAGAGACCCCCCGGGAAACCACGATTCTGACAAAAGATGGGGAAAGCCGCCTGATCCGCTGGAACAACGCGATCCTGCATGATTATCAGGGAGAGATTATGGGGACGGCCAGCATCGGGGAGGATGTGACCGAATACAGGCAGACAGAAGAAGCCCTTCACGAGTCCGAAAGACGCTACCGAACCCTGTTTGAAAGTGCCAGTGATGCTATTTTCGTCCACAATATGGAGGGGCACTTCCTGGATGCCAACCATATTGCATGTGAGCGTTTGGGCTACAGCCGGGAAGAACTGCTGGCATTGTCGGCTATGGACATCAACGCTCCTCACTATGCAACCTTGGTACCGGCGCGCATCCGCGGACTGCAAAAGTGCGGGAGCGGCCTCTTTGAGACAGTACACACACGACGAGACGGCACCCAGATACCGACTGAGCTTAATTGTCAGGTTGTCCAGTATAACGATCAATCGGTTATTCTATGCCATGCGCGCGATATTACTGCACGCAAGCAAGCCGAGATCGAGAGCGAAGCCGTCAGTGTCATTTCACAAATGTTTCTGTCATTCGAAACACTGGAGGATGTTTACCGCGATCTCCCCGTCATGCTCTCGGCCTATTTCCAGTTCCCAGTTGCCACGATTTCCCTTCTCGATCAGTCAGCCGAGGAAATGGTACTGGTAGGCGTTTCCGGAGTTCCCCAGACTGATGCAAAACCAACCCGTGTACCGATTTCTCAGACGGTTTGCGGAGTTGTTATCTCGACGGGGAAAGCCGTCGTAGAGCTGGATGTCGGCCAACGCACAGAGCAGCACTTTCAGTGGCTGAAAGAGATCGGCTTGTCTTTTTTCCTGTGCGTGCCGATGCAGGTTGGTGGGCGAATCATTGGGACATTGGGGCTGGGAGATCGGCGGCCCCCGCAAGGCATCATCCCCCGTATCGAGACCTTCAAGGTGATCGGCAATCATCTGGCTCAAGAGATCGAGCGAAAGAACGCTGAGGAGGCACTTCGGGAAAGCGAGGAACGTTACCGTCTCATCGCCGAGAACATGAATGATCTGGTATGGCTAATGGATGCCAATCTGGTAACGACCTTTATCAGCCCATCCGCCACACGCATGCGTGGTTATACCGAGGAAGAGCTGAAATCCATGCCGCTGGAAAAACATCTCAAATCTTCCTCGCTCGATAGTGTGATCAAAATGTTGGCAGAGGAGTGGCAATCAGAAAACCCGATCTATAATACCCTGCCGACATCCCGGACGATGGAGCTTGAATTTTATTGCCAAGACGGCTCGACCCTCTGGAGTGAAGTAACCCTTAGCCTGATCCGTGATAACGAAGGTAAGCCGTCCAGGGTGCTGGGCGTCGGGCGCGATATTACCGACCGGAAACAGGCCGAAGATGCATTGCGGGCCGGCGAGCGCAAATATCGTCAGCTGGTCGAGAATCTCAATGAAGGGATCTGGGCAGTCGATCAAGAGGCTATCACCACCTTCGTCAATCCGCGCATGGCAGAGATGTTAGGGTACCAGCCGGACGAGATGATCGGTAGAAACCTATTCGACTTCACAACAGAGCAGGGTTCAGAGAACAACAGGAAAGACCTGGAACGCCGTAAGCAAGGCATCAGAGATGAAGCTGATTCAGAGTTCGTTCACAAAGACGGCAGCACCATCTATGCGCGCGTTCTTGGAGCGCCAATTATCGACGAGACAGGAAGCTACTGCGGCGTTATTGCCGGCGTTATGGATATCACCGCGCGCAGACGGGCCGAGGAAGCCGAGCGTGAGCAGCGCACCCTGGCCGAGGCCCTCCGAGACACGGCCATCGCGCTTAACAGCACATTGTCACTGGACGAGGTGTTCGATCGCATTCTGGCCAACGTTGGGCAGGTGGTGCCCCACGATACGGCCAGCATCATGTTGATCGAAGAGGGGACGGGCCGGGTTGTCAAGACAAGAGGCTTTGTTGAACGTGGACTACAAGATTGGCTGCTCATGCAACAGTTCCCGGTAGCTGAGATACCCTCCATGAAGCGGATGGTCGAGACAAAGCAGCCGGTCTTGATACCCAGCACACAGATCGAACCTACATGGATCATCTATCCGGAAAACGACTGGATACGTTCCTACATCGGCGCGCCTATAGTTATTGAAGAGCAAGCAATTGGATTCATCCACCTGGATAATGCCATCCCGGATGCATTTTCGGCCAATCACGCCGAGCGACTGGGCGCTTTTGCCGAACATGCCGCTGTCGCCATTCATAATGCTCAGCACTACGAAGCCGAACACTATGAGCGTGTCCTGGCCGAGACGCTTCATGAGATCGCAGAATCGCTGGCCAGCTCTGCCCCCCTGGAACGAACACTGGATTTAATCATCACCAGGTTGGAGCAGATTCTTCGATGTGACTGGGCAACCATCATGCTTGTGCAGGCTGATTTCTTACATGTGATGGTCGCGCGTGGCTTCCCTGAGCAGGCCAATATTCTCGAACAGACCTATCTATACCCAACCATCCCCCTATTCTACGAATCGATGACACTGGGCCAACCTATCGCCATTTCCAATGCACAAGAAGACCCCCGTTGGATGGCCGTACCCGGTTTCGAAATGCCGGCAGGCGGCTGGATTGGCGTGCCGATCGTGATCAGGGATGTCGTCATTGGGATCCTGACTGCCGGCGCTACCCGGCCACGTCAATATACTGAACGAGACATGAAGACGGTTGCGGCTTTTGCGCAACATGCCGCGCTGGCTTTCGAAAGTACCCAGGTTTATTCAGAGCTCGAGTCCAGTCTCTCCGATGTTCGCAACCTGAAGGCTCATATGCTGCGGACAGCCCAGTTGCACGTCGCAGGTGAAATTGCAACAGGAGTAGCTCACCAGGTCAATAATCCACTGACCACCATCATCGCGGAAAGCCACCTGCTACTCAAGCAGCTTCCACCTAACAGTACCTACTATGAATCGGCTGATTCGATCAGAGAAGCAGCCTACCGGGCCGGCACAGTCGTGCAGCGACTGCTCGATTTCGCCCGCTCAAAACCTTATTCGCTGCAGCCTTTGGATATCAACTTTTCAATCGAGCACGCCATATCGCTGGTCAGAGCACAAATCGAGCCTCATATTGCCCGTGTCGTCGTTAACCTGGCTCCGGATCTTCCACTGGTCGAAGCCAGCGAGGAGCATCTTGAGGATGTCTGGATCAATCTCTTGCTGAATGCCCGTGATGCAGTACATAAGCCGGGTTCCGGTCTCATCACGATCACAACCAAATGCAACGCGCGCGATGAGACCGTTGAAGTTACTGTACAAGATAATGGCATGGGTATCCCCGAGGATCAGGTCGAGCGCATTTTCACCCCTTTTCATACAACCAAAGAGCACGGCACCGGGCTAGGACTACCCATTTGTCGCGAAGTTGTGGCCAGACATGGTGGCACCATACATGTCAACAGCCAAACAGGTAAAGGCGCAAAGTTTATAGTAAGCTTACCGTCAAGCAAGAATCGAATCTGATGTTGCTTCAAGAGTGGCATAGGGATACTTATGGCGAATATTCTCGCGGTGGACGATGAGGCCCAGGTATTACGTTCCATAGGCCGGATACTCGAAGATGCCGGGCACACTGTCGAACTGGCTTCCAACGGCGAACAAGCCTTGGAGCTTATCAAGCAACAGCGGCCTGATCTGGTTGTCCTCGATATCGTCATGCCGGAAATAGACGGTGTTGAAGTCTGCAGACGCATCAGGGCCGATCCCTTTCTGGCCAAGCTACCCGTCATATTCCTGACCGCCAAGGGTCGTCCCAATGATATTGCTCATGGTCTCGATGCAGGGGGCGATGATTACCTGACCAAGCCCTTCGAGATACTTGAGCTGCCGGCGCGGATCCGAGCATTACTGCGCCGTGCCCCTGGTGGCGTGCTAGACCCCGATGCGGAATATCTCGAAATCAGGAAGCTAAAACTGCACGCTTCCCGCTTCGAAGTATGGGTGGATGGGCAGTTGTTCCAGTTGACCCCTATCGAGCATCGCCTGCTCCATTGCTTGATGATTCATGCCGGGCAACCGGTAGCCACCGATCAGCTCCTGATGAGCGTCTGGGAGTATCCTGCCGGTGTTGGAGATCCCAAGCTCGTACAAGTACACATCGCCAACCTCCGCGCAAAAATCGAGCCCAACACGAGCGCCCCTCAATACATTCGGAATGTCCGGGGCCATGGTTATATTGTTGATGTCTAGGGACTGTTGACATTTTCGGGTATTGACGGCGCGGGTTTTGAGTAAATCGAACACGTTTGGGAATGGCAAACCGGAGCATTGGGTCAATACACAGAAAATAAACGCTTCCTACCCGTCGACCACCGCTTCCTACCTTAGAAAATGGATGTCACCGGCTGTGAGTAAACCTCAACCAGGTTGTATCACATGACCACATGCTGATAACACCGATATTGCCGTTTCAAGTTGTGTTTCTTTGACAAGCACATAGTCAGTGTCATAAGTTGATAGCGCGAATATGCTTACCTGAGCCTTCGCCAACGGGGCTGTCACCGAGTGAAGAATACCTACCAGACTAAACTCAAAAGGCCCTTCGAACTTCAACACTCTCCATCCGGTCTCGCATCTTGTGCCTGTGGGCACGCAATCTTGCGGACAAATAATCGAGAGCTCATCACAGGTGCGCGTCACGGAGTAAAATTGGGCCGCCAACACCTCCCCCGGCAGTGGCTCATCCCGATGAAACCTGCATATTGCGAATAGTTCAGGGATAAGTGTGAGCTTCAATTTTGGTTTCATCATCAACACCTCAGCAGACCCATTGTCTGCTCGATAATTGGCTTGATCGAGCGTCGTGGACTTCACGCCAATCGCTACAGAACATCGATGCACATCTCCAACCATGGGCCCATGCTCGAAGCCTTTGTGTGGCAAGCCGTTTCCGGCTAAAATCGTCGCCTTACCGTTTCAGAAGCATTTTTTCCAGTAGACTTTATCGGAAACAACCGGGTTACGCATAAAATAGCGCAGATTCTACGCATGGCACGCCTGTTGTCGATCAAGTCCAATATCCTTGTGAAGGTATCTCTATGAATCATCTTTGGACACCCTGGCGTATGTCTTATCTTAAACGTGGCCCCCAACCCGACGCTACATGCGTTTTTTGTCGGAAGGCCCAGGAAAATAACGATGTCAAAAATCACATTCTACACCGGGGTGAGCACTGTTTCGTCATCCTCAACTTATATCCTTATAACAACGGCCACCTGATGGTTATACCCTACCAACATACCGGAAGGCTGGATGAACTGAACGATGCGACTCTTTTGGAATTGCTGACGCTCACCCAAAAAGCTGTACAGATTATTGAGACTGTTTATAACCCTCACGGCTTCAACATCGGCATCAACCTGGGCGCGGCAGCCGGAGCAGGAATAGTCGATCATATCCATCAGCATGTTGTGCCGCGATGGGGAGGTGATACCAACTACCTGTCTACCGTCGGCCAAACACGCACCATCCCCGAATGGATAGACGAAACGTACGTGCGACTGCATGAGCAATGGAAAGATTAGCCATCGGGTAACTATTCAGTGATTAGCGCGGTCTGCTTGGCAGTTTTGGGTGACGAGTGATGCGTGACAGGTGATGGGCAGGTGATGAGACCAGTTAGGTAGTTACTGTAGCTGAATAGTCATGTCCATTCTTCGCTGCCTGATCTCCACTCTCCATCCGCTGGTGTTATAATCGGCCTATGACCATCTCACTCATCACAACCGTACTCAACGAGGGACAATCACTGATTCCCCTGCTCGATTCCATCGCCGCGCAGACACAGAAGCCTGACGAGATCGTCGTCTGTGATGGCGGCTCGACCGATGACACACTGGATATCCTCAAGCGTTATACACAATCGCTGCCCCTTACCGTGTTTCAGCGGCCCGGCGCGAACATCTCGCAGGGCCGCAATGCTGCCATCGAGGCCGCCGCGCATGAAATCATCGCTGTTACGGATGCCGGGGTTTGTCTTGAGCCGGCCTGGCTGGAGACTATCGTGGCGCCGCTGGAGGATAACCCCACCATCCAGACTGTGGCAGGCTTCTTTCACTCCGATCCGCAGACCCCCTTCGAAGTTGCTCTAGGCGCAACCACACTGCCGGAGCTTCGCGACATCGACCCGGCAACATTCATGCCCTCCAGCCGCTCAGTGGCCTTTCGTCGAGCCGCCTGGAAGACTGTCGGCGGATACCCGGAGTGGCTCGATTTCTGCGAAGACCTGATCTTCGATTTCCGTCTGGCGGAGCGCGTCGGGTCGTTCGCTTTCGCGCCACAGGCTATTGCCCGTTTTCGACCACGACGCTCGCTGAGGGCGTTTTATCGACAATACAGGTATTACGCGCGGGGCGATGGGAAAGCGAACCTCTTCTTCCGGCGCCACCTCATCCGTTACCTGACCTATTTTGGAGCACTTCCCTTCGCGCTGCTGGCTGGGATATGCATCAGCCGTTGGTGGTGGTCGGCATTGCTGGCCGGTGGCATGTACATGATCGCTGTGCCGTATCGCAGGCTCTTTAACCAATGGGGCGATCTCACACCGGGCGGCAAACTGATCGCCGCGCTGTGGGTGCCGATCATCCGCGTGGTGGGCGATATCGCCAAGATGGTCGGGTATCCGGCCGGGCTGGCCTGGCGCGCCCACCATCACCCACCCGATTGGAGAAAGATGGACAGTGCCCATGGTTAGAACATCGAAGGGTCTTGTATGGCGGATGTGGTACGCTGTTGTTATGTCGATCTGGCTGGTGGCCGGCTGCACTGGTGAGACATTGGCGCCATCACTATCCCCCCGCGCTCCAGGCAGCTCACTGGCCGAGATAGACAGCTGGGTCTACCAGCTACAGAACATCAGCATCGATGATCTATCCGCGCTGGATGTCGATCTGATCGTCATGGACTATGCCAAAAACGATGGGACACCGTTCACTCAGGCGGAAATCGACCGGATTAAGTCCGGCGGCAAGATTGTGCTCAGCTATTGGAGCATCGGCGAGGCGGAAAGCTATCGACCCTACTGGCGTGAGGAATGGGGTGCCTCGGCAGACGATTGCCTGGCGCCGCTCTCGGCTCAAGCCCCAGATTGGATCGAGCCAATGAACCCGGAGTGGTGCGGGAACTATCCGGTGCAGTTTTGGCAGGTCGCATGGCAGACCATTGTGATGGAGTACCTGGATGCCATCTTGCTGGCCGGTTTCGATGGTGTATACCTGGACAAGGTCGATGTCTTCTATTACTGGCTCGATGAGGAGGATATGGGGCAGACTTTCTCGAACCCTGATGCCCCCCGACAGATGGTCGAGCTTGTTGGCCTGATCGCTGAGCATGGACGGGAGCGGCACCCCGGTTTCATCCTGGTGCCGCAGAACGCCGCGGAGATCGTCGCGTATTTGAGCGTCGAGCAGCAGGATGAGTACCTGAAATTGATCGATGGGATTGGCGTCGAGGACACCTTCTTCTATCCACGCAACGGCGCGGAAGCCGGCGAAGATGCTCCTTACAATCCACAAGAGTACATCCTTGATCTGCTCTCCCAATATCAAGCAGCCGGACTCCCAGTCCTGGCTATCGATTACGTCACCGAGATCAAGAAGATCGAGCGTTTCTTCGACGCAGCCAACACGCGCGGCTTCATACCCTACACCTCCAACCGGGAGCTTGACCGGATCGGAACGACGGAGAAGCCATGAGCGCAACCCGGCACGATTGAGTTATTGGTTGCTCAGATGTACTCGCAGCCCACTTTCAGTCGCATTCAAAGCCACCTTTCTCACCAGAAGACCTTCCCGCAACTGTCGTTCCTCGGCCCGACTTAGAAACCAAGACCAACCTTTTCCCGTAAATAATAACAGGGTGACCGTTGGGTCACCCTGTCTATGGTATCGCTATGATTTCTATCAGGTTTATTTGTTTCATTCACCAGACCAAAACGTATTGAGGCAACGATGCAAACAAACAGCAAGACCGGTCAGGTTTTGGCCGCCGCGATCACCAAAGCCGCCAGCCAACAAACCTACTATACCATCCGTTTTCTTGTCGATCGCGACCTGATCGCCGAGGCTTTCCGGGCCTACGCTTACTTTCGCTGGGTAGACGATTGGCTCGATCTGGAGAGCCGGACAAGGAGAGAGCGCATTGCCTTTGTCGAGCGCCAACAATCGCTGATCAATAGTTGCTACCGCGGCAATCTGCCGGTCACCGTGACGGATGAAGAGACCTTGCTGCTCGATCTCATCAAGGGAGATCGAGGAGAAAACAGCGGCTTGCAGGTTTACATCCGCAACATGATGGCTGTGATGACCTTCGATGCCGATCGCCGGGGACGCATGATCTCCCGGAAGGCACTGGACGAGTACACCTATCTCCTGGCATCGGCCGTGACAGAGGCGCTGCATTACTTCATTGGCCATTACTGCGCGTCGCCTCGCGGCGATTGGCGTTACCGGGCCGTCACAGGCGCGCACATCGCGCATATGCTGCGCGATACGCTGGAAGACATCGAGGCCGGTTACTACAATATCCCCCGCGAGATCATCGACGCAAGCGGCATCGCGCCCTGGGATGTGGCAAGCAAGCCCTACCGGAGCTGGATCGAGAGCCAGGTCCGGCTGGCCCGCTCTCACTTCAAAATCGGCAAGGACTACCTGGCTCAGGTCGAAAATACTCGCTGTCGTATTGCCGGTTATGCTTACATGAATCGCTTCGAAACCGTGCTGGACTCAATCGAGCAGGATAGCTACTGCCTGCGAACCCACTACCCGGAATGCAAGAGCCTGCCGGCCGGCATCGAGATGATCGGTTCGGCGTTCTCACTGGCTCTCCATCATGACTTCAACGGTGCTATGCATCGAGTCTCGCTGGTCAGATAGAATGGATATCGAAAACACATGAAAACATCCTCTACCACACCGCGTTCAGTCATCGTCGTCGGCGCCGGGCTGGGCGGCATTGCAGCCGCGGCACATCTGGCCCGGCATGGCATGACCGTAACCGTGATCGAAAAGAATCCCCGCCCCGGCGGCCGCTGCGACCGCATCAGCCGTGACGGTCACCACTTCGATACCGGTCCGACACTGTTCGTCATGCCCTTGCTGTACGAGCAGGAATTCACGGCATTGGGCGCCAATATGTACGAGGCGCTGGATCTGCAGCGCGTCGATCCCACCTATCACCTGGTTTTCGATGACGGCAGCCGGCTTAACCTGACCTCCGATATGAAGAGAATGCATGAACAGCTCGAAGCCATCGAGCCGGGCAGTTTTCAGGGCTTCCTGCGCTACATGGATGAGGGCCACCGGCACTATCATGTCTCGATGGAGAAACTGGTTAATCGGGAGTTCAGGACCGCGACCGAGTTCTTCTCTTTGCGCAACCTGCCGCTGCTGTTTCAACTGAAACCGCTCGTCAAACATTATCACAATGCGGGATCTTATTTCCGAACCCCGCGTCTGAAGGCTTCTTTCACTTTCCAGGATATGTACATGGGGCTGAGCCCCTTCGAGGCACTGGCGACCTTCTCTCTGATGCCCTACACCGAGCTCGCTCACGGTGTGTGGTACCCACGCGGGGGAATGTATCGCGTGACAGAGGCGCTCGTGGAGATTGCTCGTCAGGCGGGGGTTGAATTCGTCTTCGACACGGCAGTCCGGCAGATCGATGTCAATGGCGCGTCTGCTCGCGGTGTTATCCTCTCGGATGGGCAGAAGCTGGCGGCGGATATCGTCCTGGCAAACGCCGATTTGCCATACGTGTACCAGTCGCTGCTGCCGGACCAGAATCTGGCTTCACGCCTGTCTCGTAAACGCTTCTCATGCTCGGTCATCAGCTTCTTCTGGGGTGTCGATAAATCCTACCCGGATCTCGGCCCGCACACCCTGTTCCTGGGAGATAATTATCGAGAGAACTTCGAGAGCATCGTCCAAAATATGCCCTTGTCTGAGCATCCCAGCCTCTATCTTCATGCGCCCACACGCATCGATCCTTCGATGGCACCGCCGGGCCAGGACACACTGATCGCCATTGTTCCTGTTGGCCACATGGGTGAGGACAATCAACAGGATTGGGGAGATATTCGGGATCGCGCTCGGCAGGAAGTCTTCCAACGACTGGCGCTTCTGGGGATCACCGATCTCGAAGCGCATCTGAAGTTCGAGACGGTCTACACCCCTCACTCGTGGCACAAGCTCTATAACCTGTTGAAAGGCTCGACCCATGGGCTGTGCCATAATCTGACCCAGCTGGGCTATTTCCGTCCGGCCAACCGGCATCCTCACTATCACAATCTGTATTTTGTGGGAGCCAGCACCCATCCCGGCACCGGGATGCCGACAGCCATGGTCTCCGCTCGGATGGTTGCCCAACGCATTATGGAGAGCGCCTGACAGTAGCATCGAGTGTTATAGATGATTAACCCCTTGGCAGTCTGACTGTCGTAAGATACAAAACCATCATTCAAGATTGTCTGCGCCCGGCACAAGATGGTTGATGATCGTAAAAATCGGGATAGAGAGCCACTTGCCACCCGGCTCCCTATCCCGATTTTAGCCGTCCGCGCAAAATTGTACGGTTACTGCTTCTTTGCCATTGAGCGCGCCATATCCGTGAAGGCCGAGATAATATCGATGGGGACCGGGAAGATCAACGTACTGTTTTTCTCCGCTGCGATCTCGGTCAGGGTCTGGAGATAGCGCAACTGCATAGCGGTCGGTTCGCCGGACATCGTCGCGGCAGCCTCGCGCAGCTGCTGAGCGGCCTGATACTCACCCTCAGCGTGGATGATCTTGGCGCGCTTCTCGCGCTCAGCCTCAGCCTGGCGAGCCATTGCACGCTGCATACTATCGGGCAGCTCGACATCCTTAACCTCGACAATACTGACTTTGACGCCCCAAGGCTCGGTTTGCACATCGATGATCTGGGCCAGTTTGTCGTTAATGTGCTCACGATTCGCCAACAGCTCATCGAGATCTGCCTCGCCGATCACGCTTCGCAAGCTAGTCTGAGCGATCTGCCAGGTAGCACGGTAGAAATCCTCAACTTGCACCACGGCTTTTTGCGGGTCGATGACACGGAAATAGGCTACCGCGTTGACCCTGACCGTCACATTATCATGTGTGATGGCTTCCTGGCTGGGAATATCGAGCGTGACAGTACGCAAGCCAACCTTGACCATCCGATCGATGACGGGGATGAGCAAAAACAATCCCGGCCCCTTGGCGCCCACCAGACGTCCAAGCCGAAAAATCACACCACGCTCATATTCTTGTACAATCCGTATGGCTGAGCCGAGAAAGCTGACTAAAATAACAACCGCGGCAATGCCAATACATGTGGCTAAACCGAGCATTCCCTCCACGACATCCTCCTTGTAAATGAACCACTGTGCGCAACAAACCAGTCACAGGTTGACGACAAGTATAAAATCAAACTGTGTTGAATTATATAACCAAATCGTATTCCAAGTCCAGCAACACCGGGGGTACCACATGAGAATGGTGTGGTCAACATTGTAGTCGTTGATTGGCGAGGATTTTGCAGGGTATGGACTTGCCTTGGAAGCAATTTCGCGCTTGCGCCACCACCCGACCCACACAACTGGATATCGTTCTCATTCTAGAACGATCCCGACCACGCTATTTCCGGGTATCTTCTCCATAACTTGGGGTAGTTCCTGGTGATTAGTTCTTGGTTTTTTGACCGTCGACCTGTGATTTGCGCCTGAAAACTGATCACCAGGAATTAGCTTGAAATTGCCCCCTGGATTATTGAGAAGATACGCCGGCACCGTGGGGTGAGGTCAAACGGCGCTCCTTTCACACACTATTGCTGCCATACTGCTGCCATACTGCTGCCATACTCCTACCATACTCCTGGTCTCCCCACCCCGTGTCCTGTCCCCTTCCGCCC
>JAFGLD010000097.1 GCA_016928235.1 Anaerolineae bacterium
GCGGCGATTACCAGCTCCTGTTTTACACAGCCAATCACGCCGGGTTGTTCGGATCGTACAGCGCGGCCTTCCGGGTGGTCGACGCGCCCTACACCGGCCCGTGCCTCTACGACGCCGAGGGCGCAACAACCATCGCCTACCAGTCGTACGACAACGCAGACAATCTGGAGGACTTGAGGTTCCTTGGTATGGCAATACCTTCGCCAACCCTGTCATTCCCGCGAAAGCGGGAATCCACTCCACAGGCCACCTTGTCTCTCCCCCTCACCATCTGCCGAGGCCCGTCCTCGCGAAAGCAGGAATCCACAGGCGTGGCGAGTGGTTCCCAACGCGCAAAGTCGAGCTGAGTTCGTATCTTCTCAATAACTTGGGACAGTTTTTACTCGATGATTAAGTTTTTAACATTGCCTGGTGATCATCAGTGCTCAGTTTTTTGTTCGTCATGATTGGCTAACGGCGATTGGAAAGAGCCTGAAAACCAGGAACTAAACGCTAACAGCTAATAGCTAACAGCCAACAGCCAACAGCGTATCGCGCTTAAGTTACCACCTATGCTCCCCTGGATTATTGAGAAGATACGTGAGACCTAATATTGATACCCTATCCCCTGTGCTACCGCTGCCGGGTCGAGTTGCCCATCGGCAATATACAGCATCAAGGTGGGGGTGACCTCGATAGCGGTGTAGGACACCCCAGTTGCATCGAGTGCGCGCTGGAGGGGAGGATCGATCTGGCCGGCCATGATCGGCACCACGAAGGCGGTCTGGGGCGCAGCCTGGACCGCTGCCAACGCATCGGGGAAACGTATGAGGCCTTCGGCGATATAGAGGTCGTAATAGTCAGCAGCCAGGATCCGCTCGCGGGTCTCGAACATCAACACATGGCCAATCGGTGTATCGATCCAGACGTGCGTGATGCCCTGTTCATCGAGGACGCGGATCAGCGGATCGAGCGAGACGGGCAGCCGGTCATAGTAAGGCGAGTCGAAGGCCACTACCGGGTCGACCCGGATCGCGCCCAGCATGTTTAGCCCGATCACCAATAGAACCATCGACGCGGCTATGCCGCGCGTGAAAAACGACCCCATCCGTGAGAGTATGCTCTCCGCGGCTGTGTCCATCGACCGGTTGCCGTTTGATCGCCACCGGCTGACGGCTGATGCCAGCACGGCTAACCCAATCGGCAGGGCGGTGTGGAGCATAACAACATAACGACTGGTCGCGTCTACGCCCCATTGGTTGAGCGCGTTGCGGCTGTAGCCGCTGAACAGGTAGAGGATCGGCACCGTTAACACAAAGATCGCCAGCATTCGGCGCAGGCTCGATCCGCGCTGGGGGAATGCGCTTCGTATCAACGGCCAGATAAGCAGACACAGCAGACCGCTGTAATAAAGCACCAGGAGAGGCACCAGGGCGCACGGCCCGCTGACCTGCCAGCCCGGATTGCCGCTTACCAGTCGGGGCAACAGATCCACCCAGGCGTGGCTCAGGATGGCGCGCCACTCTTCACCGGTCAGCGGGGTACCGCCCAGGGCCGTCGAGAAGGTGGCAAAATTGTGACGGAGATTGAAGAGCCAAAACGGCAGGCTGCCGGCCAGAAAGGCGATGGCTGCCGGCCACCATCCCTTCATCAGTGCCCGGCGTCCTTGCCATACAAGCAGCAATGCTGCCGGAATAAAGTAATAGGCGCCCAACCAGGCAATCCAGAACATCACCCCGGCGATCAGCCCCATCAACATCAGGTCGATAGCCCTCACCGCTCGCCCGGCTTTCTCTTCGATCACGTTGGCAGTCGCTATTAGCAACAGATTGCCCAGGATGATCGTCTCGATGGTCGCGCCCCAGGTGCGCAGGCTGCTGATCAGCATGTAGGGCGGCGCGATGCCCGCTAGCAGCGCGGCCAATCCCCCAGCCTTGTCCCCGTAGGCCCGGCGAGCCAGCACCCCGGTCGATGCAATATAGGCAGCCGAAAGTGCCAGAGAGACCAGCCGGAAGGTCACCGCATTGGCGCCCAGCAGAGCGAAGACAGGCGCCAGTAGATAGGCCTCGATGGCCCCCAGCGTCGGCTGGGCCGGGATAAAGGCCATCCACTCGCCGCGCATTACGCGCAAGCCCAGCAGTCCGATCATCGCCTCGTCGTAGTCGATGCGCCAGCCGGAGCGTATGATCAGCATCAGCCGTATCGCCAGGCCGATGACAACAGCACCCCCCAGCGCGATCTCAAAGCGGTGCCTATCAATCCGGTTCAACGATATGCTCCACAGGAATAGCATCAGACAGCCAGACCATCTCATTGCCCAGATAGAACTTCACCCCGCTTCGATGAGCCTCCCCGGACTGGATTGTCAGGATGACGATTCGCCCCTTCTTGCGTTGCGCTACCAGGGTGGCAGTTTCTTTGTCTGTCGAGAGGTGGACATACTGGCGGCTCATCGGCTTGAGCCCCGACGTTTGGATGTCCGCCAGCGCCTCGTCGGTCGTGCCGTGGTAAAGGGTTTCGGGCGGCTCAGCCGGCGTCTTTTTTAGCTTGCCCGGCAGCGAGTGACCGTAATAGGCTCGGATCTTCCCGTTTTGTATCTCGTATCGCTTCTTCTCCGATTGGGCGTTCATCTCGATCAGGTCGGCTTCTGTCAGATTGCGCCACTCTCTACGGGCCTTTCTGAGCGATTCCAACAGATCATCGATGGCTGTCCATCCCTCCTCATCGATCTCCAGCTCGAACAGCCACGGGCTGTGCCGCAGCGCTTTTGCGATAGTCCTGCTAAGCCGAACCAGCTCAGGCTTCATAACGATCTCCTAAAGGTAGTTCACAGTCGACAGTTTTTGGCGCAAGATGATCGAGGTACGGTCAAAAACGGAGCTATCGATGACTTCGCGTTCGCTCCTATCATTCCGTCACCCACTCACTCAATCGCCAACTGTTCCCACTCTCCCATCAACCGCTCGATCTCTCGCTCCGTCCAGGTGTATTCCTCACCCAGTTTGCCGACCCGGCCGGCATCTCCCGCCGCGCTGGCGGCTTCGAGCGCCCCGCTCAGGTTCACCAGGTCAATCTCCAGCTTGTGAATGGCTTCCTCGACTTGTGTCAGGCGCTTTTTGCGCTCGTAAGCACTCAGCCTGGGCGCCGATTGGGCGCTCACTGGCGCCTTGTTGCGCTCTCCTGGCCTGCCCGGTTGGGGTTTTGGCTTGGGGCCAGGCTCTGCGATGGGCTTGCCTTCACGCCAGGCCAGATATTCATTGTAGAGTCCCTCGTAGACCACCAACTCGGTCGGCCCATCCTCGCCTCGACGCGGCGCGCACAGCGCCCAGACCTGTGTCGCCAGGCTGCGGATCAGGTAGCGGTCGTGTGAGACGAGCAGAATCGTCCCCTGAAAGTCCGATAGGACTGCCTCCAGGATTTCCTGCGAGGGGATATCGAGGTGGTTGGTTGGCTCGTCGAGCAGCAGGAGGTTGGCGCCACTGAGCGCCAGTTTCGCTAAGGCTACTCGCCCGCGCTCGCCGCCGCTGAGTGCTGAAACCGGCTTCTGGACATCATCGCCGGTGAACAGGAAGGTTGCCAGGTAGTTGCGCGCCTCGCTGACCGGCAGATTCTTGACCGAGAGGATCTCATCGAGAACGCTGTTATCGGCCTTCAGCCCTTCATGGGCCTGGGCAAAGTAACCGATCTCCACCCCCGCTCCCAGCGTCGATTGACCGTCCAGCGGCTCCAGTTGTCCCAGTAGTGTCTTGAGGAAGGTCGATTTGCCCGCGCCGTTGGGCCCGATCAGCGCGGCGCACTCCCCGCGCATCAGGGTGATGTCCGGCGCGTCAAACAGAGGAATGCTGTCATCGTGATAGCCGATGACCAGGTCTTTGGTCATCAGTACTTTCTCGCCGGATAGTCGACGGGTATTGAGGTGCAGCCGCATCGATCGCTGTTGGCGCGGTCTGGCTATGGCCTCATCACGTAAAAATCGCTCCAGCCGCTTGCGCCGTCCTTGAGCCTGGCGGGTGTTCTGCCCGGTGATGTTGCGGGCGATGTAGTCTTCGGTCTTGTCGATGAAGGTCTGCTGGCGCTCGTATTCGGCGAGCAGGCGAGTGTGGCGCTCTTCACGCTGCCGGATGTAGTCGCTGTAGCTGCCTCGATACTCTTCCAGGTGCCCGAACATCAGCTCCCAGACATGGTCGACGATGCTGTCCATGAAATAGCGATCGTGCGAGACGACCAGCAGCGCGCCCTGGTAGCTCTTGAGCCATCGTTCCAGCCATTCGACGGCCTGGATGTCGAGATGGTTAGTCGGCTCGTCGAGCACGAGCAGGTCGGGCTCTTCGAGCAGCAGGCGGGCCAGCAGCGCCCGCGTCTTTTGCCCGCCCGAAAGCTGGGAGATCGGTCTTTGGAAGTCGTCCGTGTCAAAGCCAAGCCCGCCCAACACCTGCTGGATGCGGATGGTGTATTCGTAGCCACCTTCATCCTCAAAGCGAGCCTGGGCCTGCCCGTAGGTGTCGAGCAGGCCGGCGTCGTTGGGGGCATCGGCCAGCCTCTCGGCGATCTGGTGGAGACGTTCCTCCTGGGCGATCAGATCGGTGAATGTTGTCAGCATCTCTTCCCACAGAGTCTGATCGCCGGAGAGAGAAAGCTCGGCCTCCTGGGGCAGTAGCCCGATCCGCGTTCCACGCGCTCGGATCACCGTGCCCTCGCTTGGTTCATCGAGCCCGGCCAGCAGGCGCAGCAGGGTGGTCTTGCCTGCCCCATTGGGGCCCACCAGCGCAATCCGCCCCTGTTGGGGAATGTTGACGGTGACGCTGTCGAAGATGTCGTCCGCGCCAAACGATTTGGCGAGGTTGTTGCCGCTTAAAAGTGCCATAGTGTCCTGTACGGTTGATTGAGTGGCTCGATTATAACAGAGCAGCGGGCGATGTCACTGTTTGGTACTCGATGAAGCGGTCGCCCCCTACTCTCGGGTCCCCGAATTGAACAAAAATGCACCCCATGACGTCTTAACAGCAGACCTGTCCTTTCGAACTTCCGGTATTTGTGGTTAAATAACCGCGGGATGGAGGGATAAAATGGCGATGGCAGTTGTGCCCGGAACCGTATTCGTAAGAGATGCCCCGCGGTTGCCGAGAACCGTTTTTGACCATCACCCATCACCCATCACCCATCACCCATCACTTTTCACTATTCAAAAGGAACCTGCCGATGGATCTGTCATCTAAGATAATTGCATTTATTGGCTCCGGCGCGATGGCCGAGGCTATGATCAGCAGCCTGGTGGGCAAGAAGCTGGCCGATCCCGGTAAGTTGTTAGCTGCTGATGTGCGCCGGGAGCGCGTCGATGAGCTGGCGAGGGAATACGGAATCCGGCCGTATACCGATAATGCTGATGCCGCTTCTCAGGCCGACGCTGTGGTGCTGTCGATCAAGCCCCAGCGGTTAGACAAGATCCTCGATGAGCTGAAAGGTGGGATCCGCCCCGATGCGCTGGTCTTGTCAATCGTGGCCGGTGCCCCGATGCAAAAGATCAGCGAGGGATTAGAACATGCGCAAGTGGTGCGTTCGATGCCCAATACCCCGGCCCAGATCGGAGAGGGCATCACCGTCTGGATCCCGTCGCCGGCCATCAGCGAGGAGCAGAAGGAGATCGCCGCGACTATCCTGGGAGCGATGGGCGAAGAGATATTGGTTGACAGCGAGATTTACCTTGACATGGCAACAGCTCTGTCCGGGACCGGCCCAGCCTACGTTTTCCTGTTCATGGAAGCGATGATCGACGCGGGGGTTCACATGGGTTTCTCGCGGCCAATTGCCGAACAATTAGTGCTCCAGACCATCAAGGGCTCGGTTTCGTATTACCAAAAGATCAACCGGGACGACGAAGTCCACGTGGCGGCGCTGCGCAACCAGGTCACATCATCGGGGGGCACAACGGCCGAGGCGCTGTATTATCTTGAGAAGGCCGGCTTCCGTACGTCGATTTCGCGAGCCATCTGGGCGGCCTACCAGAGATCGCTTGAATTGGGCAAGGGAAAGCCGGTTCATATCCCGGACACGAGGACAGATAACGGCGGTTGATTCTGTTTTTTATGTAGAGGACCGTTCAAAAGAGCTTTTTCCTCCTCAATGGAAAGTCATCGGCCTACAGCGAAAGGCCAGGCGAGGTAGCGAGACAATTGCCGATTGCAAACATCCGTCACCCAATCGACAATCAGACGGGAAACAAGATGAGGGGAAGGGAATGATGAAACATAAACGCCTGGGTGGGTATATTATCGTGCTGCTGTCGTTGATAGGTGTCAGCATTGTCCAGTTGGCTTGTAGTGCTTCTATAGCAGAAACACCGCAAGGAGCAACCGGTGATACTGACCCTGTGCCGGGGCATATCGAAGCGGATCTGGCGCGTGTCGATGAGCTGTTAAGGCAAACAGTCTCAGGGAATATAGCCTACAATGCTCCCTCATCGATGACGCTGGACGAAACGATCGAGATTCAGATGCTGCTCAGCCCGTCGCTGTCCTCTGGCGAGCTGGAGCAGCAAATCGTTGAAAGCGGTGAGGTGATCAGCGCGCTGATTGAGATCACGCCTCAGATGAAGGCTGTCTTAAAGTCTGCTAACCCGGAGGCCTTTCTTATCGAGGCATTGCACGACGAGCCCGCGCAAATTGTCGGCGGCAGCGAACCGACCGAATGGAAATGGTTTGTCACGGCCAGGAAGGGTGGAACACAGGAACTCATCCTGATCGTGTACCGTCTGGTTGAATATGAGGGAACTGAGTATTGGCGCCAGGTTAAGTCATACGAGAGCGACATCCAGGTTACCGTGACATTTTCTCAGAGACTGTCGCAATTCGATTGGAAATGGGTGATTGGCCTTGTGATCACCGCCATGACGATCCCCGCGTTGTGGGGCTTGCTGGATCGGCGCAACAAAAACAAGATACGTGGCTAACTGGAGTTCTCCGGGGTGGTGAACCATCCCAGTTCTCCAGGTTCTGTGGACATTTCTGTATATTTAGGGCGCGGGTTTTGAGTACGTACAAATGTCAACAGAAGCCGGGAGATTTATCCGGGCAATCACAAAGCCTGCATGTCCGTCATGCAGGCTTTGTGATTGCTGGTCTACGCATCATCAAAGAGGGTGCTGCTGCCGGGAACTGCTTGTGAGGGTCAGGGGCAGATCAATGCGGAATGTCGTGCTTCGTCCGGGCGTGCTTTCGGCTGACAGGGTACCGCTGTGAGCTTCCACAATCGAGCGGGCGATGGCCAGCCCCAGACCGGACTCGTCGCCGTGTGTTGATTGGCGCGATTTGTCGCCGCGATAAAAGCGCTCAAAGATGTAGGGCAGGTCTTGTTCGTCGATGCCCTTCCCGGTGTCTCGCACGGATAATCGGATGCCCTCAGCATGTGGCTCCGCAGCCAGGATGATCTTTCCGCCTGCCGGGGTGTATCGCAGTGCGTTGCTCACCAGGTTGCTCAGCACCTGGACCATGCGGTCGGCATCGACGGTTATCTCCAGCGACTTGTCAGAGGGCACCTGGACCTCGATGGTGATTTGATGCTGCCGCGCCTGGGGTGCGTATGCCGATGCCACGCGGTTGAGCAACGTGTCAGCTGCGACCGGCAGCTTCATGAGGGGCAGCTCGCCGGCGTCGGCCAGAGACAGCGTGCGTAGTGCTTCGATCAGACGCTGGAGGTGGAGAGCCTCGGTGTGGATGGCATCGAAGGCCTGTGGTGAGCCGGGGAGCTTGTCTTCAGCGAGGGCCTCGGTGTACCCCAGGATGACGCTGAGCGGTGTGCGCAGCTCGTGGGCGATATCGGCTGTCATCTGTCGGCGCAGCTCATTGGCCATGGTCAGATCGGCGCTCATCAGATTAAACGATGCAGCCAGCTCCCCCAACTCGTCGTGTGTGCGCACGGTGACCTGCTGATCCAGCTTGCCCTTGGCTACTGCATGGGTGGCTGCTGTCAGTTCGCGGATGGGGCGCGTCAGCGAGCGCGCCAGGAATATACCAACAATGATAGCGATGACCGCGGCGGTGAAGCCGCTGTATAGAGTGGCATTGGTGACACCTGCAAGAAAGCTTTCTTCCGGCGATTCCCGGATGGACGGTCGATCGGGTCTTGTGTAGACCCACCCGACTGTCTCCTCTCCGACCCTGATCGGGATCTCCCAGCTGTGATTGGAAGAATGGAAGGTCTCTCCGATCTGAGAGTCATCCTGGCTGTAAACAATTCTTCTCTTTGCATCGATGATGATGAAGGCCGGACGCTGGTTGTCGGGGATAGCAACCATGCCCGATTCCAACGTTCGGGGTAAACCGTGCCACCCGCCGCTCGACTCGTAATAGGCGGCCAGCCTATCGACAAAATCAAAGCGGGCACGTTCCCCCAGAAAGCGGTCGAACGCGCGCTGCGTGCTAAAGCGGATGAATAATCCGGACAGGGCAACACCCAAGATACCTACAACCAGGAAGCCTAGTGCCAGTTTTGTGGTGATGGAACGCATTGGTTTGATCTGAGGTCGGTCTCCTCGGGGAGGATTGATGGAAGATTCTGAGGTCATGATGTTTTAGTTCTCGGCGCGAAATCGATAGCCCACGCCATAGATGGTCTCGATATAATGTGGCTGACCGGGGTCGGGTTCGATTTTGTTGCGCAGATTGTGGATGTGGGCATCGATTGTGCGCTCAAAACCATCGACGACCAGCCCGTTTTGTACGCGATCCAGCAGCTCGGCGCGTGAGAAGGCGCGGCCGGGGGTTACCATCAGGACGGCCAGCAGCTCGAATTCGGTCGGCGTCAGATCGACAAATTGATCGTTCATTTTGACACTGTGCCCGGCCAGATCGAGAATGATGCCACCGGCGTGAATGACATTGGATTGGACTGTGCCTTTTGAGACCCGACGCAGGACGGCCCGCACCCGGGCGGCCAGCTCACGCATGCTGAAGGGCTTGGTGATATAGTCGTCGGCTCCCAGCTCCAGGCCCAGCACGCGATCGTTCTCCTCGATCCGGGCGGTCAGGATGATGATGGGGATGTCGGCTTCTTTACTGAATACACGCATGAACTCATAACCGCTCATTTCCGGCATCATCAGATCCAGAATGATCAGGTCGGGTTTTCCCTGGCGGGCGGCAAATAGGGCTTCACGCCCATCATTGGCCTCTATGACTTGAAAC
>JAFGLD010000098.1 GCA_016928235.1 Anaerolineae bacterium
ATGACAAGCCGGTCCGGGAATGCCATGTCATTTCTCAACATGTTCACAAACAATCTCTTTCCATATCACGGCCTCGTGTGCCATCCCAAAGACTGAGAATTGTTCACGATACATTACCAACTTCCTTTGAGGAAACATGCCTCCTGAGATAACCAATACATTCACCTATGGACGTGTCTGCACCGTGCCGACAGTCCCTGGTGAGCCGGCGCTTGAGATCAAAGAACTAACATTTACTTATCCGGGCGCAGACGGCACTGCGCTTGATGGTGTCTCGCTGATGGTGATGCCCGGCGAGAAGGTGGCACTGGTCGGGCCTAACGGTGCCGGGAAGTCTACCCTGATCAAGCTGATCGCCGGGCTGTCACGCCCACCCTCCGGATCGATTGTTGTCTACGGCAACATGGCCGGTGCCTGCCACCACCGCGTGGCCTATGTTCCCCAACGCGGCGATGTCGATTGGAGATTCCCGGTTACCGCGCGTGAGGTAGTAATGATGGGGCGCTACGCTCATCTCGGCTGGCTGAGGTGGCCCTCTCATGTCGATCACGAAGCCGTCGAACGGGCTCTGGCGACCATGAACGTTGCCGACCTGGCCGACAAGCAGATCGGCGAGCTGTCCGGCGGGCAGCAGCAGCGCGTGATGTTGGCCCGTGCACTGGCTCAGGAGGCCGATCTGCTACTACTCGATGAGCCGCTCAACAACCTCGATGTCCCCACCCAGGAGCTGATCTTCGGCGTTTTGGACGATCAGGCGGCACAGGGACGGACACTGATTGTCAGCACGCACGACCTGGGGGTATTGCCGCTCCATTTTACCCGGGCCGTCTTTCTGGATGGCCATGTGGTGGTCGATGGGCCGGTCAACGAGGTACTTACTGCTCGCACGCTGCTGCGAGCTTACGGGGTGCGCTTGCACCCGCATGAGGGGATCTGGGATGATGACATGGCTGATTGAGCCGTTTACCTTCGAGTTTATGCAGCGTGGCTTAGCGGCCGGGCTGCTGGTTGGCATCGGCTGTGCTATATTAGGGACATTTGTCGTTTTGCGTGGCATGGCATTTGTCGGCGATGCTCTGGCGCACACTGTCCTGCCCGGTGTGGTGATTGCCTTCCTGCTTGGCATCAACCTGTTTGTGGGAGCGCTGGTGGCTGGGGTACTGACTGCTATCGGCATTGGCTGGTTCAGCAAAGAAGGACAGGTTGCAGAGGATACTGCCATCGGCGTGATGTTCTCCGGGCTGTTTGCATTGGGGATTGCGCTGCTTAGCCAGGTGCAGAGTTACCGAGATCTGACGCACATCCTGTTTGGCAATATCTTGGGTGTCTCATTGCTTGACTTGTGGATCACGTTCGGCGTGACTGTGCTGGTGCTGTCGGCCATGTGGGCTTTTTTCAAAGAGTTGGTTGCCACCTCGTTCGATCCGGGTCATGCCACGGTGATCGGACTGTCGCCGGGTCTGGTGCGTTATGGCTTGCTGATCCTGCTGGCGCTGGTGGTCGTCTCCGGCATCCAGACGGTCGGCGTGGTGATGGTCGCCGCGCTGCTGGTGACTCCTGCCGCTACTGCCTCACTTCTGACCCGTCGACTACCCCAGATGATGGGGCTGGCTGCGCTGTTCAGCGTATTGGCTGCGCTGGCCGGGTTGTATGCTTCGTATTACGCCAACATTGCTTCCGGGGCTGCTATTGTCCTGGTACTGACCGGTTTTTTCATCCTGATCTTCCTCTTCGCGCCGAGGCATGGCCTGATCTGGCGACACAAAAATCGCTCTAATGGTTAACCGGAATAGGGTACCATTTACGCGAGACCGAAAGTACTATTGTTTCGCGGCATAAGTAAGCCGTCAGTTATGGCCACCTGCGAAACACTTAAACAGCTGGGTATGAAGGGCTTCTTTACCGCCGGGCTATTTCTGCCCAACTGTACTATCCAGTTATTGGTGCCGGCTGCTTGATAGTTTTGAGTGATGGACAACTTGCGGTCGTTTGAGTGACGAGTTTTAGGTTACGGCTAACATAGACCTTTCCGGGATCAGGCGAGATGACTGGTATTGTGTTGGGTAAGGCTTCTGACAGCGATGAGCACAGCCTGGTGCGGCTTCTTCAGATTGCCAAACATTTCTCCCTTCACCCTGGAGTAGATGGAGCGGTGATAAGGATCGTGCAAAGGTTTATCTGAAATGACTTCCTGCCTGCTATGTCAGAAGATTACAACAACAGTAGCGGCGCAAAACTGCATTAACCCGAAAAGTCTATAACAGCTAACAACTAACCGCTGAATCGTTACGACCGAAAGAGAAGAATCGATGGAACTTACCGCGCTTGCCGTTACAGCGATCACTAATTTTATTCTTGCCGGCGAGACATTTTTTGTCAGCGGTCTGCTTTTTGCCCGTTCTAAGTCGCCGCGATCGGCTGCCTGGTTCTGGCAAATCGCCCTGTTGCTGCTGGCAATCTCGGCGCTGATCGGCGGGATCGATCATGGCTTCTTCGAGGTCTTTGGGCAGACACCGGCTCGCAAAACTATTCAGCACATTAACTGGCTTTTCCTTGGGCTGTTGACATTGTTTGTATTCCTAACCGCTGCCCGGCAGTTCTTTAAGCCGCCTCTGCGCAATGTTCTGTATATCATCGCAGGGGTTCAATTGGTGCTCTACACCATTTTGAGCCTGATGACCGAAAGCTTCCTGGTGGTCATCGTGAATTACGCGCCGGTGATGCTGTTGATGCTGGTTATGACCATCAAAGGGTTGCGAGAAAGAACAGGCTCCTGGGCGATGGTTGCCGGGATCATCATCAGCTTTGCGGCTTCGGGGGTGCAGGCCGCTGGCCTCGATGTGTTCAGCCCGTTTGATCGCGACAGCCTTTATCACTTTGGCATGATGGCGGCGGTGGTGTGCTTCTATGTTGCGAGCGCGCCAATGAAGACCAACGGGCAATCGGAGTAGTATGGTCGGAAGCGATAAAGGCAACACCAACAACCGATGGTTAAAGGTAACTATTCACTCGATGATCAAGTTTTTGTTCTGTCTGGTTTAGGTGATCAGTGCTCAGATGAAAATCACAGATCGGAGTGTACAAGCCACCGGCAATGTAAGGCAAGATGAGTAGGTGATTGTTGCAAGCATCGAAACTGCCCGCCGATAAAAACAGGCGGGCAGTTTGTGTTTGAGCCATCTATTTTATTCAACCAGCTGCGCTGAGGTTACTTCACAGCCAGTATGGCATAAACCCAGGCATTGCGGTAGTGATCGATCGCGTCGATGTACCAGCCTCTGGCTGCATCTCTGTCTCCTGCCGCCAGCTGGAACTGCGCGGCGGCGATCATCTTGTTATTGCCACCTGCCGCAATGGCATCATCGATGGCCACCTGGGCCAGTATCCGGTCGATCTCTTGCGTTCGGACAATAAACTCCTTCATGGTCACCTTGAAGGCCGGATTGCGGCTCTCCAGGGAGAGAAGCCAGAACACCCGAATCGCCTCGCGGTCATCGTAGAAGACGAACATGCCGCTCTTGGGGTTCAGGCGGTTATCGTCCTGCCAGAAGGCGGGGAAGAGCGAGTGGTTCAGACGCGCGATGGCGCTGTCGAGCCACCAACCGGTGCGTGGGTTGGTGATTGTGGCGCGGAAGGCGACCAGATCATCGATCAGCTGCTGCCTGGTGGCCCGGATCGACACCTGGTACCGGCATACTTGAGGCTCAGCCGCTGTGCCGAGGTTATCGACGGTCGTGAAGGTGACCTCCTGGACGCCGATTGTGCCGGTATCGACCAGGCCAACGAGCACACTGCCCTCAAGATCGACGCCTGAGCCTATACCATCATCGACCGTGATAGGGCCGACGGCCTGCTCGCCGCTGTTGTAAAGGAATGGGCCTCCGACCGGGCACTCGCCAAAGGCCGGAGCTGTGTTGTCGAGCGTATTAGCCTCGGACAGGGTAGCCGTGTTGCCTGCCTTGTCAGTGGCGCTGACGTCGATGGTATAGACGCCGTCCAACCCACTCAGCGTCAAGTCATTGTCGCCGGCCCGGCACGACACTTCAGTCACGCCGTCAGGGCCTGTCGCCGTAATGGCACAGGATTGAATACCCGCCAGATCATCGCTGATGCTGATCCGCAAGGTGGTGGCGGATGTGACATAGGCACCAAATTGCGGCCCGCTCACGATGTTCTTGACGATGTTCGGGGCGGTGGTATCGGCGGCGAAGCTCAAGCGCCCTTCGATGGCCGGTGAGATCGTGCCCTGGTCGGTGATATAGTCGATCACCGCGTCGCGAACGTAGAACTGCGTATCGGCGAAGATCTGATCGAGCGGCCACAGGCTGACGCCATTGTCATTGAAGTTGCATGAGCCCGCCGCCAGGTAGTTGACCGTCGAGACGCGGTAGAAGGTGTCGGCATCGTCGAAATCGATATGCTGACCATTGATGGTGAGCGCAACGACATTATTGCCGCTGGGCAGTTCCGGATAGCGATCGTTGTAGGTAATCTTGCCGACCGAGTTGGTGTCGATCATGCAGGTGGTGTAGTGGGAATAACCGCCATAATCGGGAACGTACTTGTAGTAATAGTAGTTGCGGTAGGCACGTTCGAGCACAGCTTTGAGCTGCGGCCCGTTCATGTTGATCACCACTAGTGAGTTCTCGTAGGGCATCAGCGTGAACATATCCGATACCTTGAGCGTGACCGGATAGGGCCCTTCGGTTGCAACTGCCCTGTTGGTCATGGCGCCGGAGAGGTGGAAATCAACCTCGATGCCGTTCTGGGCCAGCTCGTAGACGGCAGCATCGGCCTGCAGGTTGGCGGCGTTTGTCTCCTGAGTGAAAGCCTCCAGGGCGTCGATTGCCACAGTGGTCTGCCCGACGACCCTGTCGTTGTAGGCTGCGAAAGCCGCCACGTAAGGGTCGACGATGGCCTTGATCTCCTCATCCTCTGCCGTGCTGCCGGTCACCGAGAAATATTGCCCGGCGCGGCTGACGACTTCGTAGCCGCCGCCTGCCACGGGCCTTAGTCCTACGATGATCTCACCCAGCGTGTTGTTGTAGCGATAGGCCTGGTGGACCAGGACCGGCGTGTTGTTGGGCCCGCCGATGACGGTTGGCAGGTATTTATAATCTCCGAATCCGGTGGCCGGGTTCGTGTGACTGTGGCTGCCGACGATGACATCAAGCCCGCTGACGTCTGCCGCCATCACGGTGTCGACGTTTTCATCGACCTCGACACTGGCCGGGTTGATGGTGAAGCCGATGTGTGTCAGCGCAATGAGCAAATCATTATCCGAGCGCAGCTGGTCCGACAGCTCTTGCGCTTTGTCGATGGGGTTGGTGAATGTCAACCCAGGGATATTACTGGGCAGCTCATAGTTCGGAATACGATGGTTGCCGATTCCCAGGATGGCTATCTTGATGCCTTCCGGCCCGATGGCCTTTTCGAGGTAGGGTTGTACCAGTGAGCCAAGACCATACCGGCCATCATCTGTCACGTTGGCTTGCAGGCTCGGAAAGGCTGCCTGGCCGAGAATGCCGGTCAGGATTTCGCTGCCGAAGTTGTACTCGTGGTTACCCAGCGTCCAGGCATCGTAGCCCATAGCGTTCATGGCTGCCATCATAGGATGAGTGGTCAGCGGCGCCGATAATGGTGTGCCATCGGCAGCATAACCCAGCGGGGCCGACTTGAAGTAGTACATCATGGCATCGCCCTGGATGTTATCGCCGGCGCTGAGCAGGAGGGTTCGCTCAGGGTTGTAGGCGCGCTCCTGCTTGATCAGCGTCGCCAGCTGGGTGTAGCCGGCGTAAGTCCCCTTGGCCAGGTTGCCGTGCGAGTCGTTGTGGTGCAGGATGGTGATTGGGACGATGCTGCCGCCCGCGTCATTGCCGTCACGGGTAATGCGGCCGTCGAGCACGCCATTGTAGGGATTGGCCTCGGTGTAATTGGCGCTGACCCAGCGGTTGACGCCGTCCAGCATATCGCCCCAATAGCTGATGTTGGTCATGTACTTGAAGGCGTAGAAGGTGTCCTGCCCGGCGGGTGCCAGGAACTCGTTGGTAGCGACGCGATAGGTCTTGTTCAGGTCGATTGGCTCACAAACACCGCTCGACTTGTCGATGACACAGGCATCGAAGGCGCCCCAGGCCCACACCTTGCCGTCCGTCCGGTAGTTGAAGAACTTGTAGCGCACGCCGGAGCCCTGGATAGCCCCCTTCGAGAGCAGCGCGCTCTGGTTGAGCAGCTCCATGATCTTCGCACCGGTCATATCGCCGACCACGGTCTGGTTGCCAAAAGGCAGGATGCTGAACATCGTTCCATAGGTCAGCCGGCAGGGATAGTTATCGCAGGCGATGTCAGCACGCAGGCCGCCGGGATTGTTGAAGACCATGTCGACGTCGTTTTCAGCAACCGCGTCGTTGTTCAGATCGTTGTAGATGGCATCGTTGACAAAGTAGCCCATCAGCGAATCGCCGTCGTAATAGCGTGAAATGGCGACATCCGTCCAGCCGATCTCCTGATTGATCAACGCCTGGTAGGCCGGGTCGCTGATGTAGGATGCGATCAGTGCCTCGATGTCAGGATCGGCCTCTCCGGAGGATGTTGGTGCCAGCTTCGACCAGTTGACCGAGATACCACCCTCCGGGGTCACAGTCACATCGGCGCGGCCAACCTGCCGCCCGTTGTATCGAGCCTGCACGACGGTGGTGACGCCGCCGATGACAGGCGGCGGAACCGGGACATCGGTATGACTGTGGCCGCCGATGATCAGATCGGCCGGCTTACCGGCATCGAGCATCATTTGAGCCAGCGTTTGATCGCCATAGATGGGAATGCCGTAACCGTAGCCGCCATCTGTAAAACCGAGATGGCTGAGGATGACGATGACATCCGCGTTGGCTTTCACTTCATCGTAATAATGCAAGACCGACGTGGCCGGATCTTTGAAGCACAGCCCGGCAGTCGCCGAGGCGATGGTGATGATGGGTGTCTCAGTGGTGGTCACACCGATGATGCCTACCCGAACGACGTTCGGGGCGACGCCAACTTCCTTGATGACATAGGGTTGGGCAAAGGAAGGCGCTGTCCAACCGGCTGTGGCGCAATCTCCCGTGTCATCGGTCACAACGTTGGCGGCCAGGAAGGGATAGACCGAAGCAGCCTGGTTTACGCGCTCGATCAGCACCTCCTGTCCCCAATCGAACTCGTGATTGCCGAACGCAGCCGCGTCATAGCCCATCGCCTTGAATACGGCGATGGCCGGCTCGCCCTTTTGGATATTGGAGAGCAGGCTGCCCTGCATCTCGTCGCCGGCGTCGAGCAGGAGGACGTTGTCTGCTCCGACATCAGCGCGGACATCGTTGATGACCCTGGCAACGCGAGCCATGCCGGGATTGCTGGTGCTGCCCCCCGAGTTCTGCTCCAGGTTGCCGTGGAAATCATTGGTGTGGAGAATGGTGAAGGTGACTGTCGATGAGGGGAGCTGCGCCGGCGCAGCCATGACAGTCGAGGAAAATAACATGAACAAGGCGATCAGAAGGATTCCAACCGCCAACAGTCGCCGGATCTTAGTGCTTGGCATATAGCGCCTCCATAGGTTGACTCAAGTATGGTGGATGAGGAAAAGCCATGTCAGGTTTTGGAATGATGATGCCTCTCGCGTATCGACTGGGCCCTGTCAACCATACTCCCCCAATCAGCCAACACCATGTGGCCGGGGCGACCACATTGATAGATGGACAAGGGCCTGAGTTGAGAATAAGAGAGGGTTGTTGCGATCTTGCCCTGACTGAAACTACTATAAGCTCAAACCTCGTGCAGGTCAAGCATGACAGGCAGCACGTTGACAGTGCTTTTAACTCGGCACATGCTCGAAAAGGGGCAGACGATGAGAGTATTCAAAGACAGAAGATGGATCATGGTAGCTCTGGCTATACTTGTTCTGCGGTTCTGGATCGGCCCAGTGCTAATTGGTACACAGATGGCTACGGGGGCATTTGAGCCGGGTGGGAACTGTGGCAACACGCTGTTTCGGGTGCCAAATACCGATTTGATTTCGTGGCAGTTGGGCGGCGGGACAACAACAACTTTCGAGAGGGCCTGTGTCGCGCACGACAAGTGCTATGGCATGATTGGGCAGCGTAAGCGTACGTGCGACTGGGCTTTTTGGCAAGATATGCGGGCCGGGTGTCAGGAAACCTACCAGACCATCGATGTTTCATGGCCCCTGTTGCAAGTAGGGCAACTGGGCTGCCGTCTGCAAGCCGAGACATACTTTATCGCTGTGGCCGAGCCTCTGCTCATCCTGGCATATTGTAATGAGCAATACGATGCACGGGCCGGATCGAGCCAAACCAGACCTGATCTGCTCACGGTGCTCAAGGAATGCAGATAAACTGTTCCTCTGCCAGGGCGCGTTACAAAATGAGGCGTCATGACGCAGCAGTGTGCAGTTGCCAACAAATACGAAGATCAGGCATCCACCCCGATGCGCGCGAAGACCCATTTGGCTACCGGTCGGGGGGATCTGTTGGCGTCAAAGCAGAACGCGCTTTTCATCTGTTCTACTTTGTTCGGCTCCTTGGTGCTTGACAAATCAGGCCGTCTGCGCTATACTGCACGCTAAGGTATAAACATCCTCTGCTGTGATGGCCATACAGATGGATGAAGCGTCAAGAGCACAGAACCTTACCCTCCCCATCCAATATTCCTGCTATAACTCAGACAATCCCAGCAAGCTTCCAGGGCAACAACATGACAACCAGAGGATGATCGGAAGATCACCGGAGGATCACCGGAGGATGACTATCGGTGGCTTGAGCTTGCGCGTGATGCCGAAGACAATAAAGGCTGCTCTCCTGCGCGTTTTTTGGTGGGCGTAATCACCGATGGTATTATGTATGATGGCAGGTTGGCACAGCCAAACTACCATCGGTTTTTCTCTCATGATCGATCTGTCTTTATGCTGAGAATCTCTTCAAGGGATAGAGACGGCTTTTGACATCATCCATCACTCAACCCTTTTTCAGAGGAGCCGGACACGTGGAAACTATACTCAAGCTGGGCGTGCCCAAGGGCAGCCTACAGGCATCGACGCTGAAGCTGCTCGAAAACGCCGGCTACAAAATTGTGGTGCGGGATCGCTCGTATGCACCTTACATCGATGACCCGGAGATCGCCTGCCTGATGTTTCGGGCTCAGGAGATTGCTCGTTACGTCGAACGCGGCATTATCGATGTTGGACTGACGGGAAATGACTGGATTTTGGAGAACGATGCCGACATCGTTGAAGTAGAAGACCTGGTCTACAGCAAGAGCACCACTCAGCCTTATCGCTGGGTATTGGCTGTTCCCGAAGACTCGGATATTCATAGTGTAAAAGATTTAGAAGGCAAGCGCATTGCTACCGAGCTGGTACAGGCTACCCGGCGCTACCTGGAGCGGCATGGGGTCACGGCCCAAGTCGAATTCTCGTGGGGCGCTACCGAGATCAAAGCGCCTCTCCTGGTCGATGCGATCGTCGAAGGGACGGAAACGGGCTCTTCTCTGCGTGCTAACCGGTTACGGATCGTTGATACAGTGGCCGAATCTGCCACCAAGCTGATTGCCAATCACCAGGCATGGGCAGATGATTGGAAGCGGGCCAAGATCGAAGTGCTGTCGATGCTTCTCAAGGGCGCGTTGGAGGCAGAAGGCAAGGTTGGCCTGAAGATGAATGTCCCGCTCGACAAGCTGGAAGACGTATCGCGGCAATTGCCGTCACTGCGAACGCCCACTATCTCTAACCATCTCAACTCGGATTGGGTGGCGCTGGAAGTGGTGATCGACGATTCGGCGGCCCGCGATCTCATCCCGGCTCTCAAGCGCGCCGGCGCTGAAGGAATCATCGAGTACCCTCTCAACAAAGTAGTTTATTAGATCAAGACACGTAGTTGATCCGGGCCTGGTGTAAACGAAGCGTGATCGGTGATGATGACAGTACATACGTATGTTGCCGCGTATCACATCACTGCGGTCGAATAGAACCGAAACCACTCGCTTGTTTACTAACCCGATCATTGGGGATATCGTTATGCATCGCAAAAGTGGTCATTATGTCTGGCTGATCCTGATCTTTCTCCTGGGTTTCGGGCTGCGCCTGTACTTGCTGGGCGATAAGAATGTCTGGTGGGACGAGGGGTACTCAGTCTGGCTGATTCGCATGCCGATGGCCAACATGCTGGAAACGACCGCCTACGATACACATCCCCCACTCTACTTCATCTTGCTGAGATGGTGGGTATCCCTCTTGGGCGATGGTGAGTTTGTGCTACGCTACCCCAGCTTGCTTGTTGGCGTGCTGACGCTTCCTGTGGTTTACCGGCTTGGCGCTCGCTTGTTTGAGCGAGAGTGGGCAATCTTTGGGACACTGCTGCTGGCGATCTCTCGGTTTCACATCTGGTGGTCGCAAGAGACACGTATGTATGCCATGGCGGTAGGCTTGATCACCCTGGCGGCTTATGCCTTTATCCGTCAGGTGAGAACCGGGCGCTCCTGGCGCGGGTGGGTGTTCTACACCCTGGTGGTAACCGCCATGCTTGCCAGCTTCTATCTTTCCGTGTTAATGATGGTCGCCGCGGGACTGGGCGTTCTCATTCTCTGGGCGGCGCGTCGTGTCAACTGGCGATATATGGCAGGATTCGCGCTGGCCAATGTGGGCGTATTTTTGCTCTACCTGCCCTGGACGCTCTATGCTCTGCCGCGTGTTCGATCCGGCACGGCGGCCGAGCCATTCACGCCTCTGCACGTGCTCAAACTGTACCTATCGCTGCTCGCTACCGGTATTTCTGAGGATCTCGATGCCTATCTCCCGATCGTCATTGTCTACGGGCTTATTCTTGTCGTATCGCTCGTGGCACTGATTGCGCGCCGGCGTTGGGAAGCGGTTGCGGTTCTGGCTGTAGGCCCCATCCTGCCCCCCCTGGTGATCTACCAGTTTACCTGGCTCAACTGGCGATTTTTCTCACCCGCGCCGGCAGCTCGCTACTTCCTGCTCTTTGTGGGAGTCGGTGTGCTGATCCCGGCAGCAGGAGCAGCGATGCTCAGCAGGTGGCGCAGGTGGGCAGGAGTGATGCTGGCAGTCTGTGTAACCGGCATCGCAATCTGGGCTTTGCCCGGCTATTACGAGACCCGATATCTGCGAGATCAGTGGAAGAGTGCTGTTGATATCATCGCTGCTTACGCCGAACCGGACGACGTTCTTGTGATGGTCTCGGCTGACCGTTACCCGATCTTTTTGTACGAATATGCTCGTCTAGGCTCTGATGCGCCGCCAAACCATGGCGTGCCGGATGGCTCACCCAGGCTGGAAGCCGGCATCGTGGATGAACAGATGCTCAGCGCCATCGGCGACGCTGATCGGGTTTGGCTGGTGGAGATCGAGGCCGGGATATTGGACCCCGACGGGCTGGCACGAGCCTGGATGGATGCCCACAACACGCCGGTATTGTCTTCCCAATTTGACCATAATCGCCTGACCCTCTACTCGACTGACGGTCTTGCTCCCATCATCTCGCAGGCTGCCGGTGAACTGCCGTCTCCCTATCTGCCTGTTCAGGAGTATCGACCCGGTGATACCGTTCACCTGGGTGTTTACACATCAACGGAGCAGATCGGGTTGCGGATGATTCACCAGAGCGGTCTGGTGCTGGCAGAGCGATTGGCTTCCGGACAGGCTGACGGTATCGTCCGCCACGATATAACCTTTCCCATCACACAAGCAACCCCCCGAGGCCGTTACACAATCGAGATGGACAATGGTCACTCCGTGACATTCCACGTTACCCACAGCGACCCGCTGCTGCGCGAGCAGGCTGTTCCCACTCAACAGCGCTTTATGTTAGGCAATGAAGTCGAGCTGCTGGGCTATCGAATCTCGCCAACGATGCCGAAACCCGGCGACACGATCGTACTCGATCTCTACTGGCGGGCGCCCGGTACTCCCGGTAGAGCCTACACTGTATTCACTCAGATCGTCGGGCCGATGAACCCGGCCACAGGCTACCCTCTCTGGGGCCAGCATGACAGCCCACCCGTCGAAGGCACATTTCCAACCAACCAGTGGCCTGCCGGGCTGATTGTGCGAGATCGGCATATGCTCACACTCGATCCGCAAGCGCCTCAATCGAGCTACACGCTGATCGTCGGCCTGTACGATCCGGAAACCGGAGACCGGCTGAGCGTACCGGATCGGGCAGATGGAGCAGTGCAGCTGGTGACATTCGAGATCAAGACAGGTGACTGAAGCAAGAATCGTCAAGTATTACGAGATCGATTGGGTTTGAGCGCCCACGGCGCGACAACCGGCGTCAAGAGAATTCCATCTCCAATTGGTATACTGCCACTATCGTACCAACACACAAAAGGAGATGAATTCATGACAGCCCAAGAAACCTTTCAGATATCGCCGGTTGGCTATGTGCGTGCTGCCGAGGGCAGCTTTCACATCGAGATTCTCGAACCCTACCGCCCGGCACTCAAGGAGCTGGCCCGGTTCAGCCATGTGATGGTCTTGTGGTGGGCGCATCAGGCCGATAACCCCGAACAGCGCGCCATCACTACCACTGAGTTACCCTACGCGCCAGGCATCGAGGCTGGTGTGTTCGCCTGCCGCTCTCCCTACCGCCCCAATCCGATTGCGCTGACCACTATGTTCATACTGGATGTGGATGTCGAAAATGGTATCGTCACTTTGCCGTGGCTGGACACCGAGGACGGCACCCCGGTGCTCGACCTGAAACCCTACATTCCCATCTCCGAACGCATTCGTGATGTGCGCGTGGCCGACTGGTTTGCCGGTTGGCCGGAGTGGATGGAAGACGCCGGCGAGTTCTTTGCCAAGAACGAAGTGAATATGGGAGGCTAATCCGGATTCGCCGCAGCGTATGCAAAGGTCGTTCTTTTCTCTGCGATCTTTGCGTGCTCTGCGGCGAGAAAGTATTTATGACTTTGTGACCATTGGCGGCAGTAGTAGACTTATACTCGATGATTAAGTTTTTGCTCTGCATAGTTTAAGTGATCAGTTTTCAGTGATCAGTGATCAGTTTTTTGTCGCACAGTAACGACTGTGCCCCTGGGTATGGTTACAGTTAGGCGGCAACATAGATGGTTTTAGGTTGTCATCCTCCCTGCAATTCCCTGCGATCTACGATCTTTGGGATATGATTTTAAACTGATCACTGAAAACTGATCACCGATCAACCGTCAATGTAAAAACTTGATCATCAACTTATGGTTAGTTCAGTCCGCCGACAGGAGAAGCCTAATGTCTTCCAACAATTCGCAGATCCCCCTCGATGTCCATGAACATGGACGAGATACGCGGGATGGTTTGACTATCATCGATCTTTCGTATGCCAGCCCACAGAGTGGTCGCGTGCCGGCGTACCTGATCGTGCCGGAACGCCAGCGTCCAGCACCCGGCCTGCTATTCATGCATCCCGGTGGTCTTGACCGCCGCGCTTTCCTTGAAGAGGCCGGGCTGTTCGCTCAGGGGGGCGCGATCTGCCTGCTCATCGACGCGCCCCACGCGCGCCGTCCCGGACAACCGATCTATCGTTTCACTCCGGATGACCACCATGAGTTCACCCAGGCCGTGGCCGAAGCACAGTGTGGGATCGATCTGCTTCAGTCGCGGCCGGAAGTTACTCCCTCGTGCATCGGATTCGTTGGGTTCAGCTATGGCGCGGTCATAGGGGCGCTGCTGGCGGGCATCGATAAACGTGTCAGTGCCTACATTCTGTGGAGTTGTGTGGCGCGGCTGGGTGATTTCTTTCGGGGGTTGGGTAAATCGCTGCCTGCAGCCGAGCTGTCCGCCTATGTAGAGATGATGGCGCCGCTTGATCCCATCGAACACATCGGTCGGGCAGCGCCGGCTGCCTTGCTCTTTCAGTTCGGTCGCGCCGATAAGAATGTGCCGGAGAAAGATGCACAGGCGTTATACCAGGCAGCCGGTCAACCTAAGCAGATACTATGGTATGACGCAGGTCATGCGCTCAACGGCAAAGCCCGCCAGGATCGATATGAGTGGCTGCAGCAGAAGTTCGGCCTTGCCCAGCCGTCCCCTGCTCTTCTCAAAGCGTTGGGCCAATTTACACTCAAGAAGATGGTGCATCGGGAATAGATGGGGATCGAGGGGCTCTTTCACCCATCGCTCGGCACTCTTTCACAGGAGACAGAATGCGTATCACCATGATGGCAATTGGCTCGCGCGGCGATGTTCAGCCGCTGGTGGCCTTAGGAGCGGGTTTGCTGCAGGCAGGGCACCAGGTCCGCCTGGCAGCGGGCGATGAATTCGAGGGGCTGGTTGCCGGGGCCGACCTGGAGTTTGTCCCGCTGGGCTTCAACATCCAGGCGATCATGCAGCAGCACACCGATTTTTTCCGTTTCGCCCATGACATCACCGATAGCGTATTAAAGGCGTGCGATGGGAAAGAGGATGCCATCGTGGCGACCCTCTTGGGGGTCAGCACCTGCCAGGTTGCCAGAGAGCGAGGCATCCCCTTCTTCTACGTCGTGCCGCTGCCCAGCCTATGTACCCAGGATTTTCCCAATCCGATGTTTCCCCCGTTCTCATTGGGGCGGGCTTACAACCGGTGGACATTCAATATGGCGAATGGTTTTTTTGCCCGTTCCTACGAATATGCCCGCTGCCTGTTCCAGGAGCCACGCCCGCCCTATCTCTTCTGCTTCAGCTCCCATGTCGTACCGCGTCCATCCGATTGGGGTGAGCATGCTCACGTCACGGGCTACTGGTTTCTCGATCACCCGGTCGATTGGCAGCCGCCGCGCGATCTGGTTGATTTCCTGGATGCCGGTCCGCCGCCGGTATGCATCGGCTTTGGCAGTATGCTCGACGGCCATCCGAAGAGGGTGACGGATACCGTACTCGATGCGCTGGCGCGGTCGAAGCAGCGTGGCGTGTTGGTGAAGGGTTGGGGCGGCTTGAGCCAGGCCGATCTACCTTCCGATGTCCTGATGGTGGATACCGTGCCCTTCGATTGGCTGTTTCCGAGAGTAGCTGTTGCGGTTCATCACGGCGGCGCCGGTACAACCTCGATGGCTTTGCGGGCCGGTATCCCTTCGGTGGTGGTGCCTTTTGGTCTCGATCAGCCTTTCTGGGGCCGCCGGGTGAAGAGCCTGGGCGTTGGCCTGGGGCCGATCCCCCTCAAGCGCCTGACTGCCGAGCGTCTGTCCGCGGCCATCACCGTCGCCGCGACGGATGAGCAGATGCGGGTTCGTGCCGCCGATCTGGGTGCCAGGATCCGCGCAGAGGATGGTGTGGGTAATGCCGTCCGGATCATCGAGCAGGTCATTGGTTAGTGGGTAACCTATTTCCACGAGAGAGGCAATTATGGAGCCCAGGATCATCGAGCAAAGCCAACTGACCCTGGCAGGGTTCAGCTTCTACGGCAATCCCTTCCAGGTCAGCGGATTCTGGACCGAGGAGAACGAGATCGGCCGGATGTGGAAGCGATTTGGCGCCTACTGTGCCGCGAATCAGAAGCTTCTCAGCGCCATTGCCGTCCAGGGCATCGCCCACGAGCTGCACATCTACCACCCCGATACCCCCACCACGGGCGAGTTCGAAGTCTTCGTGGGGTTCGAAGCCACCCGGATCGATGGGGTGCCGCTGGAGTTGTCGATCAAATTGCTGCCACCGGCTCGTTATGCGGTCTTCACCCTGCATGGCCGGCAAATCGCCTCCGATTGGTCGAAAATGATCCAGGAGTGGGCGGCAAAGACCGGCCACCAGCTTGCCAATACCCACAGCATCCAGCGCTACGATGATCGCTTCAAGGGCCTCGACCGGGTTGACGAATCGACGCTTGATGCTTACATCCCGCTCAAAGCATAACCGAGGCAGAATGCCATCATGCTCGACCTGGAAGCCATCGCCCGGTCCATCGACTTCATCGAAGCAAACCTCCGGCAGCCTATCACGGTTGCCGAGATGGCCGATGCCGTCTCGTATTCGTTGTTCCACTTCTCACGAACGTTCAGCCAGATCACCCACCATACGCCCTACGACTATCTCATGCGCCGCCGTCTGGCAGAGGCTGCTCGCGAGCTGTGCTACACCCGCCGCCAGATCATCGACATTGCTTTCGATTACCAGTTCAACAATCCGGAGACATTCTCAAGAGCCTTCAAGCGTGTCTACGGCATCCAGCCCAGCCAGGCACGCCGAGGCGCCAATCTGGCTGCCCGTCGCCTGATGCCCCGGTTGACGCTGGCCCACCTCGAACATCTCAACAAGGGGCCGTATCTGCGCCCTATTTTGCAGCCTATCGGGCCGTTGCGCCTGGCCGGGGTGATGACCCTGGTCGATGGCGATTTGCCCACGATCATCACCCGGTTGTGGGAGACCGTCGAGCGGGTGTTTGCCCACCGGGGAAAAGCTGCTCAACCGGATCGCTACGGTATTTTGATCGATGCAGCAGATTGGGATGGGGAGGTCGATTTGTATCTGGCAGCCATCGTGGTTGATGAAGCCGAGCCCATCGACCCGGCCTGGGTCGAGAAGCACATCCCGGCCTCTCAGGCAGTACGTTTCATCCATAAAGGCCCCACCGCCGATTTGCCCCTGACGCTTGATTTCATCTACCACACCTGGCAGCCCAGGTCGGGGGTACAGTTGGCAAAGCCCTGGATCATCGAGCACTATCCGGCTGACCCGGCCAACGACGAGCGCGACGTGTCCATACTTGCCGAAAACACGGTATAGCATCATTCCATCGGCGGAGCATTAGCATGAAGACCAGCCGTAATACCAGAGACTTTTCTCTGATTAGCACGTATTGGTAATCAGAATATCACTTATCCATATTGAGGGCTGGATTGCTAACAGCCATGTTGAAGGGAGATTGGCCGTGTCTGAAATTGTTACCCCAACGCCAAAGAGGCAAGGCAGTGCATTACTAGGCATGATTTTGCTGTGTCTGGGCATCGTTTTCTTATTGATGGAAGTGACCGGGTTTCGACTCGCCGGTAGTTTCTGGGCTTTTGTCTGGCCCTTCTTCGTCATCACTCCCGGGGCACTGCTTCTCTTTTTAGGGACGCGGGAAGGCGGGAAGATGTCCGAGGCGGCTTCTGTCATCGGTGGTATTGTGACGATGACCGGGCTGCTCCTGTTTTACCAAAATACTACCGGCCATTGGGAAAGCTGGGCCTATGTCTGGGCTCTGACAATGCCCGGCGGAATTGCCGTGGGCTATATTGTGGATGGTGTCATCAACAATCGGCCGGAGAGGAAAAGCAGCGGCTGGAAGTTGCTGACTATTAGCCTGATCATGTTTGGCGTCGGCGCGGTGTTCTTTGAGGTGGTGCTGGATATCAGTGGCTTCTTCCGCAGCAGTGGGCTCGGCAAGATCGCGCTGCCTGCTCTCCTGATCGGTTTGGGGCTGCTGCTGATGACGGGCAGCCTGGGCGGTCGCAAAGAGGTGCCGGCTGTAAAAAAAGACGACGCGCCTTCTTTGAAATAGCTATCACTCGATGATCAAGTTTTTAACATTGACAGGTGATCAGTAATCAGTTCTTGACGATTGTACAACAATCATCGTGATCAGTTTAAAAGCACACGCGACAGAAAATAGGCGCCTGTGATGCAACATAGGCCATTTCGAGCATGACAATAAGCCAACACTGTCGTTGTGTGATAAAAAACTGATCACTGATTACTGATCACCCCTGTCGCGCAGCACAAATACGGGGTCATCGAGAGATAGCAAGTTTTGCGGTACTGCGTTTTTCCTCTGCGTCCTCAGCAGTGAAATAGTTTTTTATAAGACGCCCTTTCTGCAAACCGGTTCAAACCGGGGATCGCTGGTGCTTCTCCCTGACTGTTTAGGAATGAGAATTTATTAACTTACTCATCCATAGTCTTTGTTGCAGACTCAACTGGGAAAGTTATCTAATCGCCATTCCATATACAGCAAAACCCTGCCACGACAGAGACAGAAGGACGATTTACTTTAGAAGTATTTGACTCAGCACTACCATAGTAGGAAATCG
>JAFGLD010000099.1 GCA_016928235.1 Anaerolineae bacterium
CGATTTCCTACTATGGTAGTGCTGAGTCAAATACTTCTAAAGTAAATCGTCCTTCTGTCTCTGTCGTGGCAGGGTTTTGCTGTATATACAGATAAAGACCGCTCTTCCCACTCCCCCTTCATCATTGGCATAGCTGCTTCTTGTTTGGTTGTCCCTGCCCTGACAAAGGGGACGCCTTAGGACTTCTTGTCGGGAGGATTTAATGGTTAACAAATCTATATTCGCCTATGCACAGATCAATGCCCGTGTCCAACCCATCGACCGGGGTGATCGCTACGAGGATCCGCTTCAGGAGGCGCTTGAGGAAAAAGGGTTTGGAGAGGTAACCGGTGGTGGAACAATGCTGTCAGCCAATAAGGAGATTGCCTACTGCGGTATCGACCTTGATCTCGACAATCTCGAACAGTCGATTCCATTTGTGTGCAAGATACTGACGCAGTGTGGAGCACCAAAGGGGTCTAAGCTTCAGGTTGAGGTCAACGGCGAACAGCAAGAGATTCCTTTTGGAATTCTGGAAGGACTGGCGATCTATTTAAACGGCAGTGACCTGCCCGATGAGGTCTATCAAACGTGTGATATCAATCATGTGTACGAAGAGATCAACCGGCTGCTGGGAGAACGTGGCGAGATACAAGGTTACTGGAAAGGCCCAACAGAGACTGCTCTATACCTGTATGGCTACTCGGTTGCCGAGATGAAGCAGTTGATCGAAGCATTCATGTCTGAGTATCCCTTGTGCGAGAAGGCGCGATTCGAGACAATTGCCTAGCATAGAACCACACCATAGGGATTAGCTCAAGCTCGATACTGCGCCGGTGGCTGTGTTAATCAAGCATTCGTCGTAAAAATCCGGAAAGTCCGCACCGAATTTTCGTTCGTAGGAAGTTATTCCGTCATCCCTGCTCAAGCAGCAATGACAAACTTGACCAACGTATTGTTCAAGAAGAAAAAGCAAATAAAGGAAATGGAGATATTTCAAGTGTCAACTATCAATCTGGGGCAATTCATTAGCAAACATCAATTAACATTTGGCGAGAAATGGGGCAAACTGTTCACAGGAATAGTGTTGATATGCCTGAGCCCGGTTGCCTACCTGGGAATAGGAATGCTGTGGAATGGCGCGGGCTCAGCAATGCAAGACGTCGTTGACAGCACGCCTATCCTTCGGTTTCTTCCATTGATCGTGGGAGGCGTGCTATTCATTGTTGGCGTCTTAAATTTGCTGGTCCTCGGACGCAATTGGCCCTTAGCTGTAAAACTCTACGAGAATGGGATGGAATACACCGACAGACGGGGAACGCGACAGGTAGTCTGGAATGATATTGTGGGGATTTCACAAACCATCATTCGCCACAGATTTCTGTTCATCACCACGGGAATTGATTGCATTACCAATGTCCAGTTAGGCGGGGGCGAAATGCTCATTTTTGATCAGCGATTCAGTGAGGGCGAGAAACTGGGGCAGGTTCTACAAGAACGTATTGCCTCGCTTCAATTGCCGGCATGTATGGCTGAGATACAGACCGGGAAGCGGATTGCATTTGGCGTTCTGAGCCTGGATCGGGAGGGTGTCTATCAACACGACAAGATGCTCACGTGGGACAATGTTGGCAAAGTTGCAATCAAAAATGGGATGTTGTCGATTTCTAAGAAGGATGGGAAATGGGGACACTGGACAAATGTCTATGTAAGCGAAGTTCCCAATGCAATGTTGCTTTGTTTGATCGCCCGTCAGTTTGGAGTAGCCGGATAGACGGCCAAAGCTGAATCATCAGGATATATTTCGTTGTAGTTGAACACCTCCCGCAGGGTATGTGAAGATCATTTCGCTCCTCATACAGACAACTTGCGGGAGGTTGTTTGAAACACACCCAAACTGTAATAGACTTGATCGTCAATAGGCGGGCTATGCGTAACTCAGTTATTTCCGATAAAGTCTAATCTCTCGAAGACAAAAATGGTCACCAGACCAGTCTGGACTTATAATACAGGCTCGGTGAACAAACAGATTGGCAGTATCTTCTCAGCAAATGAGATAGGATTCCGAAGTCTTCGTAAACAGCCTTCTTAACCAGCGAGCCTACCGGAGACTTCGGAAGTTTTGTTCTCAATTGTAGCGGTGGATTGCTCATCAACCTCCTGAAAACAGGTAAATATAACAGGTCGTCGCTCTGAGAGTTAACGAAACAGCCACACTATCATATAATAGATATCAGATGGGCAATGATCGCCATAAAGTATTGGCTCATGGTTGTCAGGAAAGGAGATTGCAATATGCGCATGACTGTTTAACATAACCAGGGACAGGCTGGCTGCTTTCAGGTCTGGTCAAGATGTCACTTCGCCTTTTTGTCATTTTGCGAGGAATTATCCATTATTCAAGGTGGTAGGAATGGTTGTGGGAAAAATCCCGCACATTACCGTCACCCATGAAAGTTCATTGTCGCGAAATCCATCTCATGACCAACCTGCGCCATTCCCCTCCCCGGAAATCCCGATTGATGCACGAGTGTGAGATAACCGGCGTAATAAAAAACATGATGATGAGGCTCGTAAAACGACTGAGATGCTTGAATTTCGCGAAGACTATTGGCAAGACAGCAATTGGGCAAGCATAGAAATTAGCCCTATCGATCTGGCTTACCTCCCCAAAATCCTGCTACACCTTGCAACAACATTCGGCCTTGGATTGTCCGAAATTGTCGATATTGTCAATGGCTATGTGCTTGATTTCGAGATCCTTGGGTCTCCGGCCAGGGTGCATGTCGATAACTGGTTCTTCTCTATTGGGTTTGAAGATGAGGCCGTGCGCAATGAGATCCTGTCAGAATTACAATCGTTGCCGTCCGGCTACTTCGAAATCCAGACCAGTGCCTTTTCGCCCAAAGACATATCGGGCTTTGATAGTGCCTGGCTCCAGGATGGATGAAGTGCCAGGTTAGGACGGCGTGCGCGCCCCGAATGGCGAACCGGCAAGCAAGGAAGAGTACCTCGCATGAGCCAGAGTGCTTAGAGTGCTTCTGGGACTTTGTGAAGGTATCATTCGAGGCGCGTGTATGTCTATCCACTCATTCCCCTTGTTTTTTCACAAATCAGTCGTGTATCTGAACACTTGGCACTTGAAGAAACAGCCAGAGCTAACGTCTATCAAGCCATCTGTCGATTGCATCATGAGATGGACAGCAAGGAGAGTGAAAGATGAGAGGACAGCAGTTGTCAGACACATTCCACCAGGCGACCGGCGCGCCGGCTTCCCTCGACATCACCCGCTCACGGAAGAACATCGATGAACGGTTTGAGCAGACTGCGTCCCCCATTTGGTGGGATGCAATCGAGTCGCCGATTGGGGTGCTGCACCTGGCTGCCGGACCGCATGGGCTGTGTCGGGTCGATCTCCACGGCGATCAGGCGAGATTCCTGGCCCACCTCGATCCACTGGCCCGGACTGAACATAATCCGAAGGCAATGGGACAGATATCGACGCAGATTGCCGAGTACTTTGCGCGTCAACGCCAGGCTTTCGATCTCCCAATCGACCTGGAACACGTGGCGCCGTTCCAGCGACGCGTCTTGCAGATGGCGATCACAATCCCATCAGGGACAGTCTGGACATATCGCCAGGTTGCCGCAGCAATTAGCAATCCGAAGGCCAGCCGGGCGGTTGGTCAGGCGTTGGGACGAAACCCCATCCCGATCATTGTGCCCTGCCATCGAGTAATCGGCAGCAACGGCAACCTGCGCGGCTATGCCGGTGGCCTGGATCGCAAGCGAATGCTGTTAGAGTTGGAAGGCGCATTGTAGCGGGCTATCCGCCCAAAAAGGCACTTTCTCTGTACTTCCTGGGTGTTATTCCTGACCACTTTTTGAAAGCTTTCCGGAAAACGCTTGGCTCGGAGAAGCCTAACAGGTAGGTGATCTGTTCGACTGTGTAGTTCTCGCGCAGGTATTTCTTGGCCAGTTGCTGGCGAATCTCTTTGAGCAAGTCGCTAAAAACAACCCCTTCGGCTTCCAACCGCTTTTGCAGCGTGCGCACGCTGACGGCCATTTCGCGGGCGACTTTGGCAATCGAAAGGTTCTCGTCATCCAGGCGGGCCAGGATAATTTTGGTCACGGCCTGGGTGGTTTCGTCTTTCCGTTCCATCTGGGCAATAAAATCCTGGGCATATTGCTCGAAGTGCTCCAGCAAACTGGGGTTAGCCATCAGGATGGGGGTGTTGCCAATCCTCACGTCAGCGGTCATCGAGTTTTCCTTCTGCTCGAACAGCACCGGGCAGCGGAAGATACGCTCATGTTCTGCCGTTGATTCGGGTGTCGGGTAGATAAACCCGACTTCGAGTGGATTGAGCGGCTTACCGGTCAGTGTCCGCATCATGCGAACTGTGCTGGAGAAGGTTGCCTCAAAACAATGCCTCGACATTTTAGGGGCGTGGGGCGGCGTATAGAATATCAGTTTGATCTTGTTGAAGTGCCATTCGCCCCGACCCTCGATCAAGTTGCCGATAATGCGCATATAACGCCCCGATTTCTCAAAAGCCTCGCCCAGAGTCTTGCAGTTCATCATCATATAGCCGAGGATAGACCAGCTTCCTGCTTCGGCGAACTCCCCCATATGCAAGCCGAAATAGGGGTCATTGACGTAATGTGCTGCTTCATCCTGGATGAGCAAATATGTTTCGATGGGGATGTAAGCATCGGGCGATTTCACCGTCGCCGGATCGATATCCAGGGAGCGCAGGAAAGCATCTATATCTACCTTCAGCGAAGTGAGATACAGAAACATCTGCGAGAGCACAGTCACAGACACAATAATGGGATCGGGAGAAACGCTCATACGGCAATGATAACTGATTCTGCGTCAAAGGCCACACTTTTTGCAGGAAAGGTCATAGCGTTTGTACCAGTTTGGCCTATGATTATGATGACTAGAAACGCGCTGATCAAAAAGGAGCAAAGAAATGACTGAAAACGACCGGAATTGGAGAAGTCTCTACAAAATCGCTGGAATGGTTGCCATCGTCGAAGTAGTGTATTCCCTGGTGACGATGGTCCTCATGTTTACGATTGGCGGGCAGCCCCAAAGCGTGCAGGAAGGTTTCACGATGCTGCAAGAAAACCGGCTGGCGGGTCTGCTGCGGCTGGATGTATTGACCGTTTTCGTCTACATGCCGTTGATGTACCTGCTCTTCTTGGGTCTCTACAAAGCTCTGAAGAAGACACAACCATTTGCCGCTACGATCGCTGCACTGCTTGGTTGTGCTGGGATCACACTGTTTCTCGCGACACCCTCGGTTTTCTCCTGGCTGACGCTAAGTGATAAGTTCGTCGCCGCGACCAGTGACACGCAGAAAACCCTGTTTTTGGCAGCCGGCGAGGCTATCCTGGCTTCGGACATGTGGCATGGCACAGGCGCATCGGTGGGCAGCCTGCTTCTGCAGACAAGCGCATTGATGATATCAATCGCCATGTTGCGGAGCAGTGATTTTGGCAAATTCACTGCCTGGGTCGGTGTGGTCACACATGGTCTGGATCTGGCACACATCCTGGTTGGGTTTGTCTTGCCTGCAGGTGGCTTGGCGCTGATGATGGTCGCCGGGCCGCTGTACCTGGTGTGGTTCCCTCTGCTGGCGCGGGATTTCTTCCGGCTGGCGCGGAGGTGAGGAGGTAGGTTATGGGACCCGGACATTTCGGTATTGCATTTGCGGCAAAGCCCGCTGCCCCGAAGGTGCCGCTGTGGGTTCTGCTGGTAGCCAGCGAAGCGCTCGACCTGCTGTGTTTCGGGTTCGTGACCATTGGCATCGAAAAAGTCGGTGCTAGCCAGACGGACCTCTCCTGGGGCGTCACCGTGTTGGTTCCGGCCTCGATCCCCTGGTCGCACGGGCTGTTCATGTCGGCTATATGGTCAGCCGTTGCGGGGGGGATTGCCTACCTCGTCTTTCGAGAGCGTCGTACAAGCGCTGTTGTCGGGTTGGTGGTTTTCAGCCATTGGATACTGGACTTCATCGTACACCTGCCTGACCTGCCGCTCCTCTTCGATGGCTCACCCAAAGTTGGGCTGGGGTTATGGGCTATAGGCGCCGGTGTTGTGATCAGTGGCATTCTGGAAATTGCGCTGCTCGCCGGGGGGGTTGTCCTCTATGTCAAAAAAAGGACACCGAGAAAGGGAAAAGGAAAAGGAAGTGACCACCCACACCAGGGCTAGTGCAGCACAGAGTGTCGCTTCGACATTTGGAGTGATGGTGGGGCTTGCCGGTATTCTGCATGGTTCATTCGAAACACTCCAGGGCATGCTGGCCCGTGACGTTGAGGAGAGCCCTGCGAAAGGTGTGCAAATACATGGATAACTCATCCGCTACCGATATCAGAGATACTACTCCGACAGGCTTGTACCGGGTAGGCGCTTTCGCTGCGCTGATTGCGACTTTTGTTTTCAGAAGGAACCTGAGCGCTGAGATGATGGTCTCTCAAGGGTTCGGAATTTTCAGCATGCCCGAAGTAGAGCCCGCCCGCGCTGCGGAATGGTTCGCACTGCTTCAGCGCGACTGGTTCGTCGGTCTCACTCTGCTCGGCTTCTTCGACCTGGTCGAATACGCGATGGTGGGGTTGCTCTTCCTGGCCTTGTATGGCGCCCTCAGGCAGATCGGCCGATACACAATGGTGTCAGCACTCGCCATCGGGCTGACCGGGACAGCCGTCGCCTTCGCGTCGAACCAGGCGTTTGCCCTGCTTTCGTTGAGCCACCAGCACGCAGCCGCCGCGACAGAGGCGCAGGGTGAGATGTTCCTTGCCGCCGGAGAGGCACTGCTGGCCGTCCATGAAGGGGCCGGCAGCGCGATAAGCCTGTTCCTGGTTCTGCTGGCGGGGCTGCTCATCTCTATCGTGATGCTGCGGGGCAGCATCTTTAGCAGGGCAACCGCCTATACGGGAATCCTGGCCAACGGTATCGCGTTGTGCTACTTCATCACACTGCCACTTGGTCCGGGCGTCTACTGGTTGCCCCCAACGCTTTCCGCGCCCTTCCGGCTGGTATGGTACTTCCTGATTGCCTGGAAACTAATTCAACTACGAAAGGATACACACCAACATGGATAAGAGAGTTCTGATCACCTATGCAAGCAAATACGGCGCAACCGCGGAGATCGCCCAGAAAATCGGTGATGGGCTTCAGCAGGCGGGCTTACAGGTCGATGTGCTGGCTGCCAAGGGACTCGACGACTTGAGCCCATACAACGCCGTCATTTTGGGCAGTGCCGTATACATGGGTTTTTGGCGCAAAGAAGCAGTCAAGTTTCTGAAAACGCACGAGCAGGCGCTGGCCGAGCGAGCGGTGTGGTTGTTCTCCAGCGGGCCTACCGGGGAAGGCGATCCAGTCGAGATGATGAATGGCTGGCGCTTCCCTACCGGGCAGCAGCCTATCGCCGACCGCATCCGGCCGCGTGACATCGCCGTCTTTCATGGCTATGTCAACGTGGACAAACTGAATCTCTTCGAGAAGTGGATACTCAACAAGGTAAAAGCCGCGAGCGGAGATTTTCGCGACTGGGATGCCATTGCTTCCTGGGCCGGGTCTATCGCAGATGACCTGAAAACCCCTGGCAAGTATTAGGAGGATGTAATGAGAAAGGCTACAAGAACTGTTGCGTCGTGGCTGGGAGTTGTTGCCGGGTTGGCCGGCCTGGAGCATGGATACTTCGAAGTCCTGCAAGGCAATACCCGGCCGGAAGGGCTGATGATCGTTTCGATGGGGCCACCCTGCGTACCCGAGGAAATCTGGAATGCCTGCGAACCTGCTATGACGATCCTGCCCAGCTTTCTCCTATCCGGCATCCTTTCCCTGGTTTTGGGTGTGCTCATCATCGTCTGGTCGATAGGTTTTGTGCAGCGCAAACACGGCGGGTGGGTGCTGATACTCCTCTCAGCTGCCCTGCTGCTGTTTGGGGGCGGCCTATTTCCACCTCTCATTGGCCTCATTGGCGGGGCGGCTGGGACGCAGATCAACAAACCGCTGGCTGGGGCACCCGGAAGCGTCACCCGTTTCACAGCCAGGCTGTGGTCCTGGCCGCTGGTGGTGCTGATGGTATGGCTGTTGGGTCAATTCCCGGTGGGCTATCTCTTCAATGATTTCCTGAAAAGCATCATGTATTTTGGCCTGGTGTTGATTCTGACCATGCTGCCGCTGTCGGTCTATACCGGCTACGCCTACGA
>JAFGLD010000100.1 GCA_016928235.1 Anaerolineae bacterium
AGATGGTTTCAGGTTGTCATTCGCCCTGCAATCCCTGTGATCTGCGATCTTTGGGCTATGATTTTAAACTGATCACTGAAAACTGATTACTGATCACCTGTCAATGTAAAAAACTTGATCATCGAGTAAAAGCTAACTCATTACGCCTTACTTCATTGCTGTATGAGATGTCTCTTTAATTCTACATAGAGTGTATAATAGCCTGAAGCACGGCTCAGACCTGGGTGAGCCGATCCGGCAGCATCACCATCTCTCCATACCTTTGATGGAACTCCGATCCCAGGCATTGGTTCTGATCATACAACTCTTTTACAGGGGAGGCGTTTCATGATCAAGGTCATTACGGATAGCACCGCCAATCTTCCCCCTCAGATCCTCGAAGAGTTTCCCTCGATCACCGTCATTCCATCCTATGTGACCTTTCAGAACACAACACTGCGCGAATCGGTCGATTTGACCGCCGCCGAGTTTTACAGACGCCTGGCAGTCGAAAAAGAGCTTCCAACAACCAATCAGGCCACAGTGGAGGATTTCAAAGCTGCCTATAGCCAGATTTTGTCCGACTCTCCAGGGGCAACCATCATCTCGATTCACATCTCAGGGGCGCTTTCCGGCATGTGGGGGTCGGCTCGCCAGGCAGCCGCGCAGTTTCCCGATGCCGACATCCACGTTTTCGATTCTCGTTCGCTATCGATGGGGCATGGGTTGATGGTTCGCCAGGCTGCCTTTCTGGCCCAGGCCGGTCTTTCAGCCCAAGACATCCTTGCGCAATTAGAAACTATGAAATCGCACGTGCAGCTTTACTATGCCCTGGACACTTTGGACTATCTCTTCAAAGGAGGGCGTATCGGGATAGCGGCTCGTATAATTGGGACAGCACTGGATACAAAACCCATCCTGACCATCAAAAATGGAACTGTCGCGCCCTACGAAAATCATCGATCCCTCTCACGCGCAGTCGAGGCAATACGAGACAAAGTTATCAGCGAGGCACAGGATAAGCATGGCCTCCATTTATCCGTCATGCATGCTGTTTGCAAAGACGAGGCCGAAAAACTTGCTGCCGAGATCCAGGCAAAGGTCATCCCCCATGTCATGCTGATCGGCGAGATCGGTCCGGCAATTGGTGTCTATGCCGGGCCAGGCACATTAGGCGCATGTTGGTGGATCCCCGAGCAATAGATCGAAGATATATCTCTGTGGTGGAGGGAGAAACATTTACCCTTCGCTCCACCAATCCGCGCAAGAAAGGCAACAGCAGACAAACCATGATCAAGATCGTGACTGATACGGGTGCATGCCTGCCGCACGATATCCTGCAACAACACAAAATTATGCTGGTGCCAGGGCATGTGTCATTTGGAGAAGAAACCTATCTCGATCACTACGAGATGCCCAACCCGGAGTTTTATCATCGGCTTGGTAGCACCAAAGAGATTCCCACATTCTTCGACCCGACCCCCGAGCAGTTCAGAACACTGTATGGCAAGATCCGTTCAGCCTTCCCGGATGACACTATCCTATCAATCCACATGTCGGATGGTGTAACAGGAATAGTTAAGGCAGCTAATGAGGCAGCTGCCTCATTTACCAGTTTGGACATCCACATCTTTGACACACAGTCTGTAGGTGTTGGACAGGGGTTGATGGTCCTGGAAGCGGCGCAAATGGTCGAGTCGCTCAATTCGGCCGGCACTATTCTCAACCACCTGAACGCCATGCGGAACGGTATGCAGCAATATTTGATGCTTGAATCCCTCGATTATCTGGCTCGTGCAGGACGGATCGGCTCGATGGGACACCTGTTCAGCAAATTGCTGGATATTAAGCCGGTATTAACTTTGCAAAAAGGCCAGTTCATTCCCTTCAGACAACACCGCACGCGCGCCCAGGCGTTGGAAGCGTTGTCCGGGCTGATTCTCAAGCTCGAACGCGGCACACGGAAACTTCGGGTGGGGATTATGCACGCAGGTTGTGAAGCTGAAGCGCAACAGCTCGCTACAGATCTACAAAACCAGCTAACTCCCGAAGTGTTTGTATTCGCCGAGATGGGAGCGGGAGTAGCCTCGCTCATGGGGCCAGGCACGCTTGGCGTGAGCTGGTGGGCGCCCCGCAAGATCGGCTAGGGTTTCGTGACATTAGTCAATCTATAGATATGGCTGTACTACGAAACACTCCAGCAGCAATTCGGAGTATCAACGTATCTTCTCAATAATCCGGGGGGCAATTTCAAGCTAATTCTTGGTGATTAGTTTTCAGGTGCAAATCACAGGCCGACAGTCAAAAAACAAGAACTAATCACCAAGAACTAAAAACTACCCCAAGTTATTGAGAAGATGCGTATCAACAGGACGACAGCAATGATCAAGATTGTCACGGATACACTCTCCGACCTCCCTCAGGAGATCGTGGATACCTATGCCATTACTCTGGTTCCTCTGTACGTTCATTTCGGCCAGGAGGTCTATCGTGATCGGTTCGATCTCGGTAGCGACGAGTTCTTCCGGCATTTAGCCTCCTCTCCTACTTTGCCGACTACCAGCAGCCCTTCGGTGGGTGATTTTCAGCAGGTATACCAGAATCTGCTGGCCGATGATCCGGCAGCCAATATCCTCTCGATCCACTTCGCTGGTACCCTGAGTGGAACGCTTTCGTCGGCGCGCCAGGCAGTCGATCTGCTGCGCGGAGCCAAAATCCATCTTTTCGATACACTGTCCGGCTCACTGGCACAGGGTCTGATGGTGCTCGAGGCAGCCCGCATGGCCATTAAGGGTGCCACGGTCGATGCTGTTCTCTCTCGGCTGACCAACATGAGAGAGCGAATGCAGCTACTGCTTACCCCCAGCACACTCGACTACCTGGCCAAGGGTGGGCGGATCGGGCGGGCGGCTCATTTGGTTGGAAGCCTGCTCGATATCAAGCCTGTTTTGCGGCTCAAAGACGGTATCATCGAGCCCTGCGAGCGCCACCGCACACACAAACGGGCTGTCGCTGCCATCCGTGACCTGGTCATCAAAGATGCTCTAGACAAGTCCGATCTTCACCTGGCAGTGGGGCATGGCTGCGACGAAGAGGCCTGTCAATGGTTAGCCGATGAGCTTTGCGCGGCTCTCAAGCCCAGGGTATTCCTCCGCGGCAGTATCGCGGCTACCATCGGGACACACCTGGGGCCAGGCACGGTGGGTGCCGGGTGGTGGGTGCCCGCGTAACGCCTTCATGACTGTCTATAGCCTAAATTTCGCACTTTGTATGACCGTCTTTGGTGATCAGTTTTCAGTGATCAGTGATCAGTTTTTAGTCTCCAATTGCAA
>JAFGLD010000101.1 GCA_016928235.1 Anaerolineae bacterium
AGATGGTTTCAGGGTGTCATTCACCCTGCAATCCCTGTGATCTGCGATCTTTGGGCTACGATTTTAAACTGATCACTGAAAACTGATCACCTAACCCAAACAGAACAAAAACTTGATCATCGAGTAATAGCTATTCTGAGCATCTGGTATCGACACGCGAGCGATAATAACAATACACCATGCATCATCAGTCACCATCTCCTTCATATTAACACTATGCCATACAACCCGTACAAACCCGGTGACAGGGTTGGCGATCACTACATCGTCACGGCTGTGTGCAACGTCAGTGGAATGAGCGCGCTGTATGAGGCACGCGACGATCGACGCAGCGGACTTCCCGGACGCCTGGCACTCAAAGAAGAAATCATCCAGCCGGAGCCTCCTGATGATTTCCAAAGCTTGTTTCAGGAAACTCACCAAAGAATTGAGGTGCTCAAAAATCTTGATCATCCGGCCATTCCCAAAATCCAGGATACTTTCACGATTGCCGACAGCGTTTACAGCGTGATGGAGTTCATCGACGGGAAGGATCTCGAATGTATTCTGACTGAGACAGCCGGACATTTGCCCATCACAAAGGTCTACAATTGGGCTATCGAGTTATGTAAGGTTCTGGATTATTTGCATAACCATCGGCCGGGTCCCATTATCTTCCGTGATCTCAAGCCATCCAATGTCATGATCGATCAGGAGGAGCGTCTCCGGTTAGTCGATTATGGCATCGCCGTGATTTTTTCTCAGGAAAAGATCTATGCGCCGCTCGGAACAGATGGGTACGCCGCGCCAGAGCAATATAATGGCCAGGTTACGCCGGCAGTTGATATCTATGGACTGGGCGCCACACTGCATCATCTACTGACCAGACGTGATCCGCGTCTGGAGCCGCCTTTTACGTTTGATAAGCACCGTATCAACGTGCTCAATCCTACCGTGCCCTGGCAGCTCGAGGATATCACCATGCAGGCTCTGGCTTTCGATCCCGCCGACCGTTTTGCCGGTGCCGGCAAGATGCTGGAAGCCCTCCAGAAAATCGAAGATCAGGTCAGCCGATAGACCGCAAAAGCAGGGGGATTGATTCGGTAATAACTGAGTTACGCTTAAAACAAGCCGTACTTTACGCATGGCATGTCTGTTGCCGATAAAGTCTACCATGTAAATGCGCGGGGATATCTCGAGCCTGCCGATGACGGCGACTACCTGCGGCGCGTCCGGTGGAAGCTCAGGCCTCGTCACTCCTGCCGTCCAACCGGCTCAGATAGCACAGCCTCAAGGCGCTCAGAGCATCGTAGCTCACCGATCCTTCCAACCTGTCGAACACCGGCTTGAGAAAATCAGTCCCCAGCTCATCGAAGGCCGCAAAAGCACTCTCCTGCTGCTCAGCAGTAGCGGATATCAGGGGCAGCAGGTCGTCAGCTCGGCGCAGCTTGTGGCCGGCAGCGGCATAGCGAGCCAGGTGGTTGAGAATGGTGGCGGCTTTGACCTGGTACTGATCCATCAGGCTCGGCACGGTTTCTCCTTCATTAAAAGCCTCGCCGACCGCCATGTAGCGCCGCCCGGTATCGTTCTTGACGCGGTTGATAGCCTTCAGACCTTCGGGGATGCTGTGCTCCCGGCAGTACTCCCGGATGATCGCCAGGAAGGTTTCGCCGTGTTGCTGCGCCTTCACGTGGCCGACGCCGGAGATGTCCAGCAATCGTTCCTTCGACTGGGGAAAGTAGGCAGCCATCTCCGCCAGCGCCCGGTCGGAGAAGATAACATAGGGTGGGACGCCGGCTTTGTCGGCCAGCTCTTTGCGTCCGGCGCGCAGCAGCGCGAAGAGGGTTCGATCGTATTCCACGTCAGCTTCGCGCGCCCCTTTCGATTGACGCTGTTCGTCCTCCTGTAAGCGGCCCATGATGGGCAGGCGGTTTTTGAGCACATCGTAGGCTTTGGAAGTTAGACTGAGGGTTCGATATTCGGCATCCTGGTTCAGGTAGCCCATCTGCACCATCTGGCGGCCCAGGTGCATCCACTGCTTCTTGCTCAGGTCACCACCAATCCCGTAGGTAGAGAGGCGATCATGCCCCAGTTGGAGGACACGCTCCCGCTTCGAGCCAACCAGGACATCGACGACATGTACCGCGCCGAATCGCTCGCCGGTGCGTTTGACACAGGAGAGAAACTTCTGGGCCGGTATGGTGATGTCGATCTGCTGGGCCGCTTCCGCGGTGCAGTTATCACAGTTATCGCAGCTCCAGGCATCATAGGTCTCGCCGAAGTATTCGAGCAGTGGCTTACGGCGGCAGGTGACCTCGTCTTCAGCAAAGCGAACGATAGCATCGAGGTGTTGCATGGCTACCTGATGCTCGACGCCTTCCTTCTCGGCGATGAAATACCGGAGCTTGGCAACATCGCCATAACTGTATAACAGCAGGCAGTGAGCCGGCAGGCCATCGCGCCCGGCGCGGCCGATCTCCTGGTAATAGCCTTCGATGCTCTTGGGCAGGTCGTAGTGCAGAACAAAGCGCACGTTGGGCTTGTTGATGCCCATCCCAAAAGCGATGGTCGCGACGATGATCTGGACATCATCGCGGATGAAGGCCTCCTGGTTGCATCGACGCGTGTCATCTTCCAGCCCGGCGTGGTAGGGCCGGGCCGAATAGCCGCGCCCGGCCAGAAAATCGGCCAATTCATCGACCTGCTTGCGAGAGAAACAATAGATGATGCCCGATTGGTCTTTGAAGCGTTCCAGGAAGCGCGCGGTCTGGGCAGCAGGATTGGTTTTGGGAACCACCTCGATATACAGATTCTCGCGGTTGAAGCCGGCGACAAACGTATCTGACTGTGAGAAACCCAGGCTCGATATGATGTCGGAGCGAACGCGCGGTGTGGCGGTAGCCGTCAGTGCCAGGCAGACGGCGGACGGGAATCGCCGGCGCGCATCTGTCAGCTGGCGATAGTCAGGGCGGAAGTCGTGGCCCCACTCGGAGATACAATGAGCCTCATCAATAGTCAGACAGTCGATGGGCATATCGGCCAGCAGCGCGAACAGGCGTGGGGTCAGAAGTGTTTCGGGCGCCACATAGAGCAGCTTAGCATCCCCGGTTCGCACCTGGGCCATGTTCGCCACATACTCCTCCACCGGGAGCGAGCTGTTCAGGAATAGGGCCGGGACGCCGACAGCGCGCAGCTGCTCGACCTGGTCCTTCATCAGCGCGATGAGCGGCGAGACAACCACCGTCAGCCCGTCGAAAAGCAGCGCCGGGATCTGATAGCAGAGCGATTTTCCGCCGCCGGTGGGCATGACCGCCAGCGTATCGCGCCGGGCCAGGACATTGTCGATGATCTCGCGCTGGAGCGGACGGAAGGTATCATAGCCAAAGATTTCTTTGAGAACAGATTGAGGCGTGGCCATCCGGTTTATCCCCTTCGATGCTAAGAGCCCCGTCGGTGGCAAAGCAAGGTCAATGATACAACACCCTCGATGTGAAATCCAGGCACAACAGACTGATGAGTCTTTGCAGCGAGCAAGGGAAAATAGAAAGGTAAAATTCGCACCTTTACCCATTTTACTTTTTGCGGATGGAATGTGCTGGCATCTTTCTCGCGGGTGGCAAGTTCGGCGGAACTTCCCGGAAGCTCAAACCAGAGCCTATTGATAAACCTTGGTCTCCCCAACCGGCGGCATCCGGACTGTCTCATAGGTCGATGTCGCCTCATCCCACAAGAGCCAGACATATCGATCATCATCCAGAGGCCGGGCAAACGTGAAGACAGCCTGGGCAATCCGCCCATCGGAGGTCATTTCGGTGACCTCGACAGTGAACTCAGTCAAGACAACCACCTGCCCAACCTGCATCGGGTTCCGGGGATTGTAGAAATTTTCCTCAAGCGACCGGTAGACGTTCTCCAGATGGACGTGCATCACCATCCCCGTGGTATCATCGACGATAGGGCCGGGCCGCGGCGTATAGCCACCCTCCGGCGTCACGCGAATCGTCCGGGCATCTACCCGCTCGATGTGTACAGGCGTGAAGCCGGATGACAGATAATTCATCGAAGCAGGAACGGGCTCGCCAGTAAACCATCGCTGCATCATTCCGGCAATATAGATCATCTCACCCGGTGGGTTGATCACGTAGAGATGCTGCTCGGCCAGCCTTGGATCGTCTCCGAAATCGACTACCCGGGCCTGACCTTCTGACATGGTGCGCGTGGAAGCCGGGTTTGTAACCACCACAACGGGGGCAACCACGAGATACAGAACCAGGAGGATGGGCGTGGTAACCTTCAGCAGGATTGCCTGGAACGTGTTCAGCGGGGCTGGCTTTTTCATGGCAGCCACATCGACCAGGAGCTGGCCTGCCAGGGCCATTACGCCCAGGCTAACAAACCCAAGGTTGCGATTTTGAGGGATGCCTGAAACGAGCGGGATCACGGCTGCCAGCAACCCGATCAGCCAGAAGGCCGATGGTCTGCGAGTCTTTAAGACAGGATAGGTGACCAGCGCCAACAAACCAAGCAGGGCCAGGCAGATCACGGCGAGAGTGGCCGCGCCCTGCGGTGAGAAGGCCAGAAGCAGCTCGACCACCGGCCCCCCCACGGCGCTGAACAAGAGAATTGGCAAACGAGTAAACAGTTGCGTGATGAAATCGACCGGGCTGAGGAGCGGATCGATGTAGAGGAGGGTGCCTGTGGCGCCATACCCCAGCCACGAATACACCAATCGCCAGACTATTGTGATCAGGATGATGGGCGCGATCCGTTTGATCCTGTCCGGCCACCTGCCACGATCGATGACCAACAGATAGGCAAACAGGTAAGCAAATGTCACCAGCCCCATTTCAGAGGCCAGCAGGGCTACCCCGTAGACGCCATACGCGCCTGCCACATAGGGCCATTTTCTGTCTGATACGCCTCGATGATACAGCCACACACACAGTACCCCAAATACCATCGCGATCAGGGTATGGCGGTTGCTGATCCAGCCTGCCGGCCCGGTGAACACATCGTCCACCGCGAGCAGCAAGATGCTCACACCGGCCACGACAGCACTGCCGGACAGACTTCGATACAGCCGGTAGGCCAGGACAATCAGCAGGCCAAACCACAGCAGGCTGTGAAGATGCAACAGCAGTGGTGTATCCGGCCATAAAGTGTAATCAAAAGCCAGCGTTAGCGATGACAATGGCCGGAGGAATCTGGTCTTGATCTGGTCAGATGCCCACCATGGGACGAACCCCTTGTCTCGCCCAATGTTAAACGTGGTTGCATCCGACGAGAAATTATACAAATCCAACGGCCCGGTCTGCATGACCCCTTCCGGTATCCTGGCTTTCTCGCGGACATCCTGGGAAAACTGGATACGAAACCCGTAATCGTCTTGAAAGAAGCTGGAGAAAAGGAAGGGCACATACAAAAGGAGCGTGACGACAAGGACAATGATGATCCAGTATCGCGACGCGATGATGGGACGAACCAACCGCCCGATTCGATGGAAGAGTGGAAAAGCATAGCTGTCTTTTGTTTTCATAATGCTGGTAACCTTGTGTGCCGCCAATAACCACACTGAGAATTATTTCTCGTCCTCATTGTCTTGATCTCCCGTCGATTGAAGCATCGACAGGAAATCGCCTGTATTCTTGATGAGCATCGATGCTTTGGCCATCGCAATGCCTTGCTCAAGATCGCCGAAAACCAACAGCTTATCACCAACCCCGATTCCAAAATCGCGCCGGGCCTCGACCGGGATGACAATCTGCCCCCGCTCGCTGACAGTAACTGCGCCGTAGAAGCGTTTTTTATCTGATGTTTGTTCCATGACAACCTCCAAGATTTCGCGCGCTTATCTTGTATACAAGATTTATCTTACTTCAAGCCCGGTGTTTTGTCCATAGATTGCCGATGTGTAAGCAAAAACGGCACACCCATTAGATAAATCCAACGGGTGTGCCGTCGAGGTTTTGCAAGTAGCCGGTGGAGGCGTGAAACCTGCCTATCCCGGCAGATCCTGTCTCATTCCTTCTCCTGATCGAGGGGGATATCGATGTAGGCAGTCATCCCCCACCGGATGGCCTCAGGAAGCTCATCGAGCTCGATCACGATGGTGTAGTTGACGCCGATCCCCTCGGTAGACTTGAGAGCGATCTCGGTCACCGTGCCCTCGATCTCCAGGTCGGGCAGCGCCTCGAAGGTTACCTTTACCTTGTCGCCAACCTTGACATTGACCACATCGTTCTCATTCAGGTCGGTGGTCTCGATACGCAGCGTCGAGAGATCGGCGATCAGCATCACGGGGGTGCCGGGTGAGACGACCTCGCCCTCGCGGACGTACAGCTCGTTCACCGTCCCTCCGAAGGGAGCTTTCAGAGACGATTTCTTCAGCGCCTCCTCGGCGATCTCCTTGTTAAGCTCGGCTCTTTGAAGCGCCAGAGTGGCCAGGTTCAGGTTATCGGCCGCGCGCCTGGCATCCGGACGGGCCGAATACAGGTAGTCCAGGTTAGACTTGGCCACGTTGAAATTATTGGTGGCCTGCTCCAATTGAAGCGATTGAGGCGCCGCGCTAATGGAAGGCAGCCAGGCCACCTGGTCGTAGGCAGCCTGCGCAACGTCGAGACTGGCATCGGCGTTGGCCAGCGCGGCTTCAGCAGCCGCTACACTGTTCTTGTTGGGCGCCCACGAGACAACCTTGTCCAGCTCCTGCTGGGCAATGTCGATGTTGATACGAGCCTCTTCAACTTGTATCTCGGCTACTTTGACCGTCTGCGCCAGGTCGATGTCTTCCAGACGCGCCAGGGTACCCCCCGGCCGGACCTGATCGCCGACTTCCACCGGCAGCGCGACCAGCTTGCCGCTGGTAGAAAAACTAACCTTGGCCCACTTCTCAGGTACGACAATGCCTGTTGCCTTGATCGATTGAGGGATTGCCGCCACCGGTACATCGGTTGCCGCCGGTGTGGTAGCGCCTGAACAACCGGCCAGAGCAAGTACCAGTAACCCAATGACAACGAGTAAACTCTTGTGATATTGCATGTCCTTTTCTCCTAATAAAAGCAATTGATAGCCAGCAGCTAATAACGTTTAAACTGTGACTTGTAGACTATTCATAAGCCAGCGCCTCACGGATGCTGATCCGCGCGGCCCGCCGGGCCGGCAGCAAACTGGCAATAGTCGAGATGACAACAATGATAGCCAACCAGGCAACTACCCCAGCCGGCGAGAAGGAAGCCGTCATGGGCGTTTGGAACACAGCTATACCGACACCGTATGCCATCACCATCGAAAGCGGGATGCTGAGCGCCATACTGAGCAGCCAACTGATCACCCCAATCACCAATCCCTCAGTGACCACAATGCTTCGCAGTGACCCATTTTGCGCGCCGATGGCGCGCATCACCCCGATCTCACGTGTGCGCTCCATCACGTTCAGGCTCATCGTCCCGGTCAGACCCAGCCCACCAACGATCCCGATCAGGCCTGAAAGCAAGACGAGGAAGAAAACCAAAAAATCAATCTGACTCGTGTTGGCTTGAATAACCTCGCCCATGGTCTGGACCTGGCTGACACCGATTCCCCGTTTGTCAAAGCTTTTCTCCAATGCTTCGGCAACTTGCTTCTGGTAAGCCAGATCGTGCTGATCGGTCGACAGGTAAAGTGAGTAGGCCAGCCCGGTTGTATTCTGGATCTGGGAATAGTAATCGTATGAGACATAGGCGAAATCGCCGCCGTTGCCAAACGATTTAACAATCCCCACAATTTCCCATTTGTGGAGAACGCCATCGATTTTCGTCTCGATGATATCACCAACCTGGATATCGGGCTCGATCTTGAGGAGTGTGCTGGCGATCACCATTGCATTGCGGTCGCCCGGTTGCAGCCAGCGGCCCTCCAACATAGTAGGCTCAAGAAAGGGAGAATCGGCGGGAGGGGCAATGATGGTGAAGGTAGGGCCTTCTTCATTCTGCTCATGAAGCCGTTGCACCCTGCCGAATGCCCACCCTTCGATGTAAGTTACCCCGGGCACTTCTTTTGCAGCGACTTTCAGTTGTTGAAAATAGTAGGCATTATCCAGATCGACACCTACATCGTATTGGAACAAGTCTAACACAACCTGTAGCTCATTCATCATCGATGCGCGCGCATTGATGACAGAGATAAAGGTCGCTCCGGCTATTGTGAGTGTGCCCAGAGTGAGCAAGAGACGCCCCTTGCGACGGAAGGTATTGCCCAGCGAGAGCAGCGTAGGACGCGGCAGACCTCGTATCTTGGCCAACCACCGATCTACGAAACCAGGCTTACTGGTCTGGGAAATGCCGTAATCGCTGAATGTCTCACGGACGGTCACCCGGGTACCGCCTAACACCGGAAAAAGCGCCGCGATCAGGGGAACGATCAGGGCTGCAAACACCTCCATCACCAACACCTGGGGTGGAATGTAGAAGACCTGGACATTGAAGTTGAGATAAGCGGCGATGAGCTGGACAAATCCATAAGCCATGGCTGCGCCGGCAGGCAAGGCAATCACCAGAGCCAGAACGCCAAAGACGGCTGCCATGCTCAGGTAGAGGGCCGTGATCTGCCGGCGTGTTCCGCCGACCGCCTTCATGATCCCGATCTGGCGCTGCTGCTGCATCAGCAAGGACGTAATCGTGCTGACAACAAGAAATCCGCTTAATCCCAGGGAAAGCACACTGATAACCCCTAGAATGGCGACGATGCCTTCCGTAATCGAAGCTCCCCAGTGTTTATCAGGCTGTTGTATGTATGTCGAGTAAACAGGGTAACCATTGGCCTGGAGATGCTCTCTAATACCAAAAGCCAACGAGTTGATTTCATCGATATCGGTAATAGCAGGATCGGTTGCAATAGTCAGCGACGTGAACCGTCCGGAATAGCCCAGCCATCGTAGTGTGCCGGTCGAGATGTAGCCGTAAAAGTAGGGGTAGAGGGCAGGTGGCGCGACGTTGTAATCGTGAACGGTGCCTGCCAGCGTCAGGGTGTATTGCTTCCCGTCTGCCGTCTCGAGTGTAATCGCATCGCCTGTTTCCAACCCAAGAAATTCGGCCGAGGTATGCTCCAGCAGGATTTCATGTCTGCCGGGCGGATAGGCGCCCTCTCGAGGGTAAAGACGACCGACCCGGATATCGTCATAATCCCGGAAGGAGGTTACCTCGATGTTCTTTTTCTGCCCATCTGCCGTCACCAGCTTGAGGTAGATATCGGTTCTCCCCTCAGCCTCACGAACACTGTCCAATTGGCGAACCGAGTTCACCAGGGCCATATCGAACTCAGGCAGGCTAAACGAGATGCTGGCCGGCGATGATGCCTGCCACTGTTCGTTCATGTTACGCAGCATAACCTCACCTGAGGCCATGACACCGCCAAAGGCAAAGACACCAATCGCGATCGCCATGACCACCAGGATGGTACGGGCTTTGTTGTTCCATAAGTCATTGATGATTTTATACCATCGTGTGCTGATCATAAGCTTCTCTAAACAGTTTCTATGAATATTTCCGTCATCATTTCAGCATTGTCCTGTATCTATACGCACGACATGATGTTTCGTTTCTGAGTCACTACTCAGCTATTAGCTGTTAGTTGTTAGCTGTTAGCTATTAGCTGCAACTTGGTGATCAAGTTTTTGCTCCACATCGTTTGTGTAAACAGTTTTTTGCCGCACCGTCGTTTTACCCTGTTTGCGGGTCAAAAGAATCAGAAATGAGCTCGCGATATTTGCTGATCACCGTTGGTTTTCCGATAGTCTATAGTGAGACAATATTGCAGAGACCATACCAAAGTTGGGGACGGAAGTATGGTTCTAAACACAATACCCGTGAACGAAGTTATTGCTACCCTTGAAAACGGTGATGAGTGGTGGGTGGTGGGTGATGAGTGAGGCCATACCAGAATAACACATGATCTTTTCGATCAATACCTTCGCCAATGCCGTCGTTCCCGCGAAAACGGGAATCCACCTATCACTCGGTCGAATGGAGTCTATTGTCTGACTTCTACGGACAACCTGCCGGGACATTTATTTCTTTGGAATGGCCTGGTGGGTGATGAGTCACAAGCTATTTTCGCAATAGCACACAACTCACTATGTTCCTGCTGGGTTCTTGTGTGAATAGCACTCGAACAATGACAAAAAAACAGCGCCTGTGTTTCAGGCGCTGTCCAGTGTGTTCGAGGCCCTTACCGCCCGATATGCATGGGCATGATCACGTGCGTGAAGCTTTCATCACCGACCGGATGCAGGACGCCGGGCTTATCCGGCCGGGATGTTCCGATCATGATCCGGTCTTGCTGGATGACATTCAATACCTCGATCATGTAACGAACGTTAAAGGCGATCTCAACGCCATCGCCCTCAATGGTGGCGGAAACAATACCCTCATTGCTGCCCGTCTCTGAAGACTCGGCGCTGACCCGGACGATGCCGGCGGCGCCCTCCTGAGGCTGGATGTTCAATCGAACGGTGTGATTGGCCTCCCGCGCAAAGATATCGGCGCGCTTACAGGCTTGCAAGAGCTCGGCTGTATCGACAATGGTTCGAGTCGTGACGGTATTCGGCTGCGGAATGATCTGCCGATAGTCCGGAAATGCTCCATCGATGACGGTCGTAAAGACATCGACATCAGACATGTGGAACAGCACCTGTGACCGCTCTTTGGGCAGAATCAACGAGACAAACTCTTCCTCTTCCGCGCTGATGCGCGCCAGCTCCGTCAATGTTCTGGCCGGGATGACCATCGAAAATGTCTCGTAGAAATCGGTTTCAAGGGGCAGCTCGCGCACCGAGAGCCGGAAGCCGTCGGCGGCGGCCATCGTCAATATGTTATCCTGGTAGGTGATCGAGACGCCGGTCAGGATCGGACGGCTGTCATCGCGCGCGGCGGCGATGGCTACCATGCCGATGGTCTCGCGCAGCACATCGACCGGGATGGGCAGATGCTCATCGTCGCTCTCCGGCTCAGGCATGATCGGGAACTCCTGCGCATCGATCCCCTTGATGTTGGCCACTGTCGCGCCACAGGCCAGGCGCAGCGAATTGGTACGCACGGCCACTTCCAGATCGACCCGTTCCGGCGAAAGCGTATTGACCAGGTCGCTCAATGTCCGCGCCGGTACGGCCAGTCCGCCGTCTTCCTCAACAGAAGCGCCGATCCAGGCCGTGATCCCCATCTCGAAGTTAGTCGCAGCCAGCCGCAGCCGGCCGTTGTCGCTCGCCATCAAAATATTGGATAACACCGGCACCGTGCTGCGTGTTCCAACTGCTCGTCCAACGATGTTTAACCCGCGTGCCAGGTTATCCTGGAGGCACGAAACTTGCATACCCATAATAGCATGATCTCCTCTTCTTCAGAAGATGACACAGGATGGTGTCGTATATGGTCAAGCAACCGTATCTTCTCAATAACTTGGGGCATTTTTTGCTCGATGATTAAGTTTTTGCCATTGCCTGGTGATCAGTGATCAGTATTCAGTGATCAGTTTTTTGTTCGCCATGATTGGCTACCAGCGATTGGAAAGAGCCTGAAAACCAGGAACTAATAGCCAACAGCGTATCGAGCTTAAGTTACCGCCTATACTCCCCCGGATTATCGAGAAGATACGAGCAACCTTTGTTATTGATGTAATTATACAACATGTGTTGTATGTACTCAAGCAAATCGTGTAAGGGACATTTCAGGACAATGGACACTCACCTGTCATTCCGGTGTAGGCAGGAATCCAAACCGTGCTCGGAAAGTGGATTCCCGCTTTCGCGGGAATGACAAGATTGGCGAGGGTATTGAAACATAAGAGCGAGTTTACAGTAGACTTTATCGGGAATAGCTGAACTACGCACAGCATTCTTATTACCGATAAAGTCTACCGACTTGCATGGTCACCGGATTAGTTTGTTCGCCGGACTGACAGTCGCCTGTGCACGAGTGGATTCCCGCTTTCGCGGGAATGACAGCATTGATAAGGCGCTATTCGCGCAAGAACTTGCAGGAACATAGCAAGTTTTGCGGTACTGCGTAAAAACGCTTGAAAGCCGGACGCTCATGGGCACGCCTTTACCGCCTATCCCCCCCCAACCCCCATCCCCTAACCCCCAACCCCCATCTTTTCAAACCTTTTTCAAACCAAATTTTCAGCCAGCTTCAGTCAAATAGCCTGCCGGATGTGTTATGGTAGTAACAGCGGAGCACTACGCATCCGGATTTTGCGCTATTGAATAGGATGGGGGAACGAATAAAAGATGATGAAAATCACATTACCGGCAAAATATCAACGACGTCCGGGCCAGGCACTGGTTGAATTTACACTGACTGCTCTGGTCTTTCTGACGCTGCTTGTCATGATCATCGAAGTGGCCCGCATTATGCAGGCTTACGTGACCATTCAACATGCCGCCCGGCAGGCCGCCCGCTACGCGGTGACAGGGCAGTACTTTGATAAGTACGTGGGGACTTCGTCCGATCAAAGCCCAATGGCTTCAGGGTGGACTGCCACTTCTATGGCTCCTGGGGCCAAGGATTGTACCGATGCTTTGTCATGCATCCGCCCCTGTTGGCCGTATCTCCCGGGCGATCCCATTCTGGATACGCCTGGCGAGTACGTCCAGAGCGGGGGCGTCATAACCAAGAAGCAAGGGCTCGGCTATTGGGAACCCTACCGGGATGCGCGCACGTGTTCGGTCGAAGAGACGGCCGTCAGGAGCATGGCCGGTCTGAATCTGGATCCCAACGTCGTCTATTCATGGGAGCCCGATTACTACCTGGTGACCGTCTATGGGATGGCAGACGACATTGCGCCTCAGGATGAAACACCCATCAAGCGCCCGATGACGAGCGCCATGAGTGGCTTTGGGACTACGACGTACAAGTATATCTATGGCTTATACGAGAGTATGTCCGGTCCCGGACTGGCGCGAGGCTATGCAGGCAATCCCGGGCAGAAAGTCGTTATTCAGATTGTCTATCGTGTCCGCATCATTACACCGCTCTTGAGCAATATTGCGCCGTCGGTTAAATTGACGGCACAGGCTGTCATGTCCAACGAATCATTTGGCAGCACCGGTCTGCTGCGCGACTCTGTCCTGCCCCCGCCGATGCCCGACATTCCGCCTATGATTTTACCTCCCGGCGATCTGGTGGTGGATGATATCCAAAAGGAGACGATCGGGACTGTTTCTGCCGGTGATCCGGTCGATTTTAATGTTGTGGTAGAAAATATTGCGCTGACGGATCCGATGCTGCCGGTGACCGATCCGCCTACGACTACATGCCGATTGAGCTTGTATTATGTAGAGGTCCCTTCTTCGGCGCCCGAAACCACACCTTTAGCTGGTGTTACGGGGCCTGAGACTTCTGTGGAGATTGTTCCTCCGCGAGCATTGCTGGCCAATTCCCCTCAAACACTGACGATGTCGTTTCCTCATGCGGGTTCTTATTATGTCTATGCATGGGTTGATGATCTGGACATTGTGGACGAGGATGAAGGAGACGTTTATCCTGCCGCGGAAGCAAACAATGCCATGATGTCGGCGCTTATCACGGTCGCTCCAAAAGCCGACCTGGAGCTGGTTCACAAGGAAGCGACAGGGTCTGCCTTTAGCCCGTCAGATCCGGTTACATATCAGATTGAGATCAGAAACAATGGCCCCGATCCGGCAACCAGTGTCAGGGTGACCGATACGCTCCCGGACGACTTGACTTGTGTGTTCGCCAGTGGCGCTACCCCTGTCACATGCAGCGGACATGACGTGTCGTGGGGACCTTTTGATATGCCTGTCGGCTCGATGACACTAACGGTCGAGGCCCAGGTGAGTGGGTCTGCGCCGGTCGGCGCGATTCAGAATACGGCCGAAATCTTCAGTCTGATATCCGTCAACGATGATCTGACCAACAACACCTGCGGATCTCCCGTCGATGAAACGAAGTGTGTTCCGATCTACATCGGCGGCATCGACTGGGCGGTCAAGAAGGCGGTAGCACGCACAGGAACAACCGTCAACTATACGGTTACTGTGACCAACAACTCGACGGTCGGTTCGAATCCCGCCATTACGCTGACAGATACCTGGCCGCTCGCCGAGTTAGGCACTCCCACGCTGCCGGCGAATTGCTCATTGGCCGGCTCGACGGTGACCTGTGACATGGGAGTTATTCCTCAGAATGGTGGTTTTGTCGAGGTGGATCTTGGCGGCACGATCCAAACCGGCGTCACCGGACCAATCGAGAACACAGCCGTTATTTCAGGTATGTCCGGTGACGCGATCAGTGCTAACGATACGGCCGTCGTCACTTTCGATACCGATAAGATTGATGTCGATGTCGAAAAGATTGTCAGCCGGCCCCGCGTGGCGGAAATGATGAATTTCCAATACGAGATCACCGTCACCAATCGTGACAGCACCCTGGATGCCGCGGGTGTGACCGTGACCGATACCCTGCCTGCTCAGTTGGAGTTGATTTCTACGTCCGCCTCGAAGGGGACCTATGCCGGCGGTGTGTGGAATGTGGGCTCGCTGGCTCACAACAGCAGCGCTACGCTGATACTGACGGTGCGCGCCCGAACCGGTACAATACCTGCCGGTCAGCCAAGCCGGACGCTCACCAACACGGCCACGCTCAGTCACAGCAATTCCGATCCTGATCCGGGGCCGGAGACATCGTCCGTCGACGTGGTAGTCTCCTGGGAAACTGACCTGGGGCTGACCAAGATCATCGAGGAAGGGGATACGTTTAGCCCGGGTGATACGATTACCTATGTGCTGACGATCACCAACCACGGCCCGGCTGAGGCAACGAACCGGCAAGTCAGGGACGACACCCTGGCGCAGTGGGTCACCGATGGCGTTGTGACGCCGATTGTCGCCAATCCGCCTACTGTGACCACCGGGACATTTAATCCGGCCAACGGCCGCTGGACGGGGATCAATCTGGCCGACGGCGAGAGCGCCACGGCAACCATCCCGCTCGAGCTAACGGTCGATGATACCGGTATCACAACGTTGACCAATACCGCCAATATCGTTGCCGTAACCGGGCAGCCTGAGCCGCCGGGGGCAGGGAACCAGTACCCCGAAAGCGCGCAGGCTACGCTGAACATCACCTGGCCCATCTTCATCAATGCCGGCCGCAGCAACCAGTGCAACCAGGTCAATTGGGGCAACGAGATACTGGGACGTGATTATACCTGGCGGCAAAACACAGGCTATGTCACATTTATCGGCCTGAACAAACAACAGTACGGCCCGAACAACCCGTTTAACAATTATCTCATGCCGGATCATACACCAACAGTGACCGGCGGCACCGGCTTACTCAACTGCCGGGATACAGGCTCCAATTTCTACTATGAATTCAATGACCTGCCGGCCGGGAACTACCGTGTGGTGTTGTTGTTCAGCGCTGCCGGTATCAGGGATGGCAATCACAATAACAGCCTGGATGTCTTTGAGGATCTATACTTCCGGGTTGAGGCGGAGAGTGGTGGGACGGCTGTGCTGCTCCTGCCTTCGTCGGGGACATGGTTCCCACTCGGCCGCTCGATCTCGCTGGCCAACGGTCACAGCGCAACCGATCTGCCTTTCCATGGCGACCAGGGACACTATATGGTTTCTGAGCATATCGTAACGGTCGGCGGCAGCGGGCCAACAGGCTCTCTGGTTGTCAAGCTGACCGGCATGGCGTCCATATCGGGTATCGGCATCGAGTATCAGCCTTAATGAAACACCAGGGCCGGGCGCTCCTTAAAGGAGCGCCCCAAGCCCTGCTCTTAAGCGCGAGGTTTCACAAGGCCCTTTCCTGGTGAGAGGAGGGGCCGGGGCCCAGAGTAAGACAGGCAGGTTGCTCTGGTGACCAGAGGATAGGGCAACGTACACACAGGTCAATCAAAAAAAGCGAGGTGGATGATGTTGACAAGGAATTTTAATTTTTCGTTTCAAAAACAACGTCGGGGTACCAGGAAGTCCGGCCAGAGCCTGGTGGAGTTTTCAGTTACACTGCCGATATTGTTGCTGATCCTGGCCAGTACACTTGAAGTTGCCAACGTTCTGATGATGCTCAACCGGGTTCAGTTGGCGGCCCGGGAGGGCGCGCGCTTTGGCGCCATGGGGGACGAAGCGGGCGTCTTGCAGGTTGTCCAGGACACCAGCCAGGACTCGCTGATCGTCGCGGATGACCGCATGGTCGTCTGGCAGGCGCGCCCGATCCTGGATACCAGCGGCGCGTGGTCGTGGAAGGATGACACCGGCGCGACCGTTCCGGCCGATTGGGGATCGACGATGAAGTGCATGTACCCGACAACGTGCACGGAAGCCGCTCCTATCCTCCCTCAGGATATCATCGATGATATGAAGGACGCCTCTACTGAATCCTATCTCAGCGGCGACCGCTTCGTGATCGTGATCGTCAAGTACGATACCGATCTGATCCTGAACCTGCCCTGGTTCTCCCGCGACGGCGGCCGCTTCCCCATGTCGGCCTACGCCATCATGCGCCAGGAGGTGGATCAGACGGCTGTTACCCAAAGACGATCGGGATGCAGTGCTTTCCCAATTGCACTGGATTTCTCAAGGATTCCAGGCGGTAACAGTGCAAGAGAGGGAACAGCGATCAGTAATGTGTTGCTCAATAATGCTGGTGGTGGCTCTATTAATGGGTTTAGCTTCCTTGGCTGGAACATAAACCGTATGGGAGCTGATGACATTCACAAAACCAGCACGAACTGTGACAACACTTTTTTATATGATGGGGCATTGAGGTACCCGGGCAATAGCCTGGATCCGATTTGTGGCTACGAGAATCCGAATGAACCTGGTGATAAAACGCTGCACAGAGGAGAGTGGGTACCGGCAAGTCCGGTTACTGTTACTGGTCAGGTCGAAGGTGTTATGACAAATGCAAACCATGGCGGTGATCATATAGGGTTAGAGCGTGCCCTGCGGATTATTGTTTACAAGAATCGGCCTGCACCTACTACCGAGGAGCCGTTGCCTAACCCATCCTATTATGATGATGGCACTAATGCCTTCTACATATACCAGGTTTACCGTTTTGCCGTTGTTCGAGTTACCGGTCTTCAGCTTGGAGGTCCTGGTACGGGCTATCTCAATTTTGAGTTTGTTCGTTGGGACGACTCTTGTGGTCAGAATTAACATTAGCTGACTCCTCGCGCTCACCTGTGTGGCACTCCCTCCCTGACAGGCATAACCTCGAAGGGAGGGGGTGACGCGCGGACGGGTGAGCGCGAGACAACACCCTGTTGATCATCGAGTAACAACCAACAGCTAACAATCGAGGATCGAATTTTTAACATAGATAGGTGATCAGTTTTCAGTGATCAGTTTAAAATCGCAGGCCCAAAGGTCTCGGAGCATAAGAAATGTACGGTGGATGACAAACTAAAACCGGCTATGTCGTCGCCTGGCTGTGAGCATACCTGGGGGCACGATAAAAAACCGATCACTACGATTGTCGTTCGATCGTCAAGCACTGAAAACTGATCACCCATAGCACAAAAACTTGCTTATCGAGTAACAGCTAACAGCTAACGTTACCGCCTGTGAGGATAGAGGGTGGGTTGGAGAGGGATGAGTGTTAACCTAAGAAGGATGTGGCCTTTACGCTTAAAAACTTGATCGTCGAGCAGCGGCGGACGGCCGGCTGCTCATCGCTTTCATCCTTATTCGTCCGTATTGAGTAGATTGAAAGATTGGAGTTACAGGGATGGGGAACAAAACCAACAAAGAAGAGGTAACCCTCAAATCGCTGTTGCAGGGGCGTAGTCATGGCCAGATCCTGGTGATGGTCGCGGCGGCTATGGTGGGACTGCTGGTCGCGGCCGGACTGGCTGTGGACGGCGGCTTTTTGATGCTGCGCAAGGCGCAGTTTGACCGCGCGGTCGACGCGGCCGCCCTGACCGGCGTAACGGTCGTTTCAGCAACTGACAACACTTCTGTGGACAGAGCCAATGTCCGCGGCCGGCAGATCCTGGCGGCCAACGGAGTTACCATTGATACCGATGACCATTGCGATATGGATGGAGATACTCCAATTCTTCCCGACGGCGTCGACTACTGCGGTACATGGTTCAACGGCATGATGCCCGGGGCGGTGCGCTACCACGTGGTGGCGCGCTGGGATGTGCCGACATTCTTCATGCCGCTGATCGGCTTCGATACCGTCCCGCTGGTCGGGACTGCCGTTGCCGAGTATTTCCCCCTGGTCGATATGTATGCCAGTGACGTCAACGAGCAGGGCATGGTGCAGGCCTCGATGCTGTCGGCCTTTGGACCAAATGCCTGTACTATCAGTGGTGATGCATACTCGCCGCCACATACAGGCGGCTCCGGCGCGGAGCCCAGCTGGTATAAGGAGCTGAACGGCATTTATACCTACCGGATTGCCATCCCGCCTGAGGATGACTTCCCCTTTGATAAGGTGCGTGTTGAGATTTTCGATCCGGATACCTACAATGTCTATGTTACGAATGGCACCTACTATCTGCGTAATGGAGGGATGACAACTGCCAATTGTAGAACTGACCTTAGTGCACAGCGTCGTTCAAATGCATGTTTGCTGAATACCTCCGATCCCGTCAACCCCAACTGGTTCCTCAAAGTTGACGAGGCCCGTGGTGTACTGAGTGGTAGTTCGCTCATAGTGGACTGTGGCAATATATGGCAATCAAATTATGGTTCTGATTCTTATTACCCGTCTGTAGTTACCACCCACACCTTGTTCAGACTTTTCTACTACGAACAGTCCAGCGCGGGAACGCTACGAGAGGTCGATCTGGCTTACTATATGGGTAAAAAAGATGGTGACGCGGAGGCGCCACTGACCGATATCAAGTGGATCGCGCCTGGGGCTCGTGCCGACGAACTCTCGCCTGGGACTGCCGCGGTCACAAGTCCTCCTGCGGATGTTGAGGAGAGAATGCCGGCAACAGCGGCGGAACCGGCGGTTAACGTCGAATCATGCGCGGCCCGGACAACCATGGCTCTGAACCCCTATCTGGGTGCAAGTGGCCCAATGGGTGCGGGAGAGTGCGCGCCAAGCGTTGCGGATGAAACCGGCCAGGCACATAATTTCATCATCGACCTCAACAGCGAGGTACCCGGTATGTACATCGATCCCAACTCGGGTCTTCGCCACATCTATTTGCAGGTCATTACGCAAGATGGGGCATCTGAAAACTCCTTTGCGTTGTGGGCCGGGCCCGGCTATACGGCAGAGCCGGCCGCCGACTTCGAGGGGCCAATGCCGGCGCCGGCTGATGTCAACGCCCGCCAACTGCAAATCGTGCGGGCGCTGGAATCAGCTACTCCCGAGAAGCTTCACAGCTCGCACGGTATTGTCATCTATGGGATGGGCCACATGACGACCAACTGGACGACTTCGGTGCGGACACGTTTCCCGTTGGCCTATCTGGGAACGGAGTACTCCGGGCAGACGCTTCACATAGAGCTCTTTGACAACAAAGAAGCTGAGCCCGGTGAGATTGGTTCGTCGACTTCTGGCGATGGTGGTGCATCACCTTTCTATTTCTACTTTGACACCATCCCAACGGAGAACTGGACAGCCTGCTATGCGCACAGCCTGAGCGACTGCACCAATGCTAAGGATGATGACACCAATCCCCGGTATCCTGACTCACCGGACTGGACACGTATCTCCTGTTTTCTTCCATCTACTGGAAGTAATTCATTATCCGATTGTCTTGGCAAGGGCGTCACCGGTGTTCATCCGGATATGGATAACATATGGGCCAGGTATACTTTTGTCGTCCCGACCGAGCTGAATGAGGTTAGCGCGCAGCGCGTCCCATTCTATGGCGGGCGTTTGTATGTCAGCTACCGAGGTGGGATCGCTGAGTCGAGCACCTGGAAGATGACCGTCGATGCCCGGCCTACGCTGTACAAGTAAGCCTCGCCGGACCGGTAAGCAGACATAAGGGAGGAGGCCCTCGTCAGGGCCTCCTCTTTTTATTTCCTTACGGGAAATGGATCAATTCCTTACGGGAAATGGATCAATTCCTTACGGGAAATGGATCAATTCCTTACGGGAAATGGATCA
>JAFGLD010000102.1 GCA_016928235.1 Anaerolineae bacterium
CTGTGACTATGTCCAAGAGCACAGTCGTTGCTGTGCGATAAAAAACTGATCACTGAAAACTGATCACCTAAACCAGACAGAACAAAAGCTTGATCATCGAGTGTAACTACTCAGCTATCCGGCGCTTCCTGTGGCGTCTGTGAGTGAGAGGTCAAACATGAGACCTGAAAGATCATCACCGTAGACAGAAGCGCTGTTATATTCCTTGACTATCGTGAGATATTCATCGTCCACAAAAACAGGTGATCCAATGGCAGATGCAACACACATTTTCCCGGTCGATTTCTTATGGGGGACGGCCACTGCCGCTCACCAGGTCGAAGGTGATAACACCAACAACGATTGGTACGCCTGGGAGCAGAAAGGTGGTGGGCGAGTCTTTGAGGATCAGGTTTCCGGCAAAGCCTGCAAATGGTGGAGCGGTCATGCCGAAAAAGACATCAAGCGAATGGCAGATCTGAACACCAATGCCCATCGACTGTCTATTGAGTGGAGCCGGATCGAGCCGGAGCCGGGCCAGTGGAATCATGATGCCATTGACCGCTACCGGGCTATCCTGACCGCCATGAGGGATGCCGGGGTACAGCCAATGGTCACGCTCCATCATTTCACCAATCCAATCTGGGTAGCCGAGCAAGGCGGTTGGCTTAACCCAGAGATATCGACGTTGTTCCAGCGTTTTGTCCAGAAAGCTGTCGCCGAGATGGCCGATCTGTGCGACGTGTGGTGCACCATCAACGAGCCAAGCGTCTATGCAGCAAAAGGCTTCTACGATGGCAGTTGGCCGCCCGGTCAGGCCAATCTGGGCCACTATTTCCAGGTGATGCACAACATGGCAGAAGCGCACGCTGCCGCCTATCATGCCATCCACGAGCTGCGCCCCCAGGCCAGGGTCGGCATGGCGCACCATATGGTCTATTGGAAACCGCTGCGATCCGCCAATCCCCTCGACCGGACGGTAACCCATCTACTCGACGGTATGTTCAACGGCCTGTTCCTCGATGTCATCGCGACCGGTCAGTGGCGGCCCATCATCGGCAAGAAAGGGGAGATTCCACAGGCTAAAGGGACGCTCGACTGGATCGGGTTGAATTATTATCAGCGATGGGATGCAGCCTTTAAGCTAAACGCACTCAAAGCACTGGGCATCACCTATAGCGCCCGGCCTGGAGCGCCTAAAGGCCCCCAATCATGGGGCGAGTTTTACCCGGAAGGGCTGCTTGAGCTGATCAAGCGGCTGCACAGGCAGTTCAACAAGCCGATCTACATCACCGAGAACGGCGTCCCCGATGAGACAGATACAATTCGGCCGGGCTTCCTGCTGGAGCACCTCCAACAAGTCTGGAAGGCCATCATGCACAGCATCCCCGTCAAGGGGTACTACTTCTGGAGCCTGGTCGACAACTTCGAGTGGGCCGAAGGGCTCGATCCTCGCTACCGGTTTGGACTCTACGGCGTGGATTTCAAGACCCAAAAGCGCACGCTCAGAAATAGCGGGAAGCTGTACAAGGAGATCGCCAAGACAAACGCCATCAGCAGCGATATGGCACGGCGCTATGCGCCGGAAGTGGTCGAGCGAATGTTCCCGGGAAAGGTATCACCCCGGTGAAAATCCTGGCGCTCGAAAAGGAGATCCCAGGCATCGACGATGGGGCATTCGATCCGCACTTGAAATCGGAGGCCCTCAAAGTATGGGAACTTCACCAAGCCGGCGTGCTGCGTGAGATCTATTTCCGGGATGATCAGACCACCGCCGTGCTGGTGCTCGAATGCGCCGGTGTGGAGGAAGCCGGTGCCGTCTTGGATACGCTGCCGCTCGTCAAAGCCGGGCTGATTGCCTTCGATGTCATTCCGCTCAGGCCCTACCCCGGCTTTGCCAGGTTGTTTGCGCAGGACGGTCTAAATCAATAACTCACATCGATAGGCAATTCGCTACCCCGAAGGCCTATGGCTTTTTGTCGCTCAACGCCTCAATACGAGATCGAGCCCGAGTTGTCCAATCATCTTCAGGTGTATATAACTCAAGAAAGCGACGATAATCGGCCAGCGCGGCGGTACGCTTGCCTTGATCGTAGTAAATGTCGGCACGCCCCAGGTAGGCAGGCCCATAGTTCGGATCTTGCTCAATAATATGGTTAAAATCCGCCAACGCCGCCGTCAGGTCATGCTGCGCATATAACACGGTAGCTCGTGTGTAATAGGCAAGCAACAACTGAGGATCCATCTCGATCACCCGGTTGCAATCTACCAGGGCGGTATCGATGCCAAGAGCCCCATTGACCACGCACCGCTCGAAATAATACGAAGCTTTCGTGGGATCAATCTCAATGGCCTGATCTAGATCCGATTTGGCCTGATCCCAATGAGCAAGTGATTTGTGAGCCAAAGCACGGTAGTAGTACGCCACTGCATTATCCGGGTAAAGATCCAGGCTCTGGCTGAAGTCCACTATAGCCGCCTCGAAGTCGCCAATACTATTATAGCTATAGGCACGGTTGAAATAGCCCGCCCAGTTCTGAGGATCGATCTCAATGACCCGATCAAAATCCTGAATGGCCAGGTCATGCTCGCCGACAGATTGATAAGATAACCCTCGAAGCAAATAGACACTAACATCCCGTGGCGCAAGCTCAACAGCCTTCTGATAATCGTCATGGGCTTCGGCAAGACGATCAAGATGGCTGTAAGCATCGGCGCGGTTGATATAAGCATAGGCATCATCCGGAGCAACTTCAACAGCGCGTTCGAAATCTCTCAGCGCCGCCTCCCAATCCCCCATTCTACGATAGGTGTCACCACGGGATTTCCAACCCCAAACACACGAGGCATCGGATTCGATTGCAAAGGTGAGTTCACTTAACGCTGCCTCATAATCCCCCTGCTCACGGTAAATATCACCTCGATAACAGTAGGCATTGATATATCCGGGGTCTAGCTCTATCGCCTCGGTAAAATTAATCACGGCTGCATCCAGGCTACCCCAGGCAAAGAATATGGTACCTCGTCCGTAGAAGGCCTGCGCGTTATCGATGTCAAGCCTGAGCGCATAGGTGTAATCATCGAAGGCAGCATCCAGGTCACCTAAGGCATAATAAGCATCGGCCCGCAAAACATAACACCAGGCAACATCCGGTTTCTCCTCGATCGCCCGGGTATAGGCCTCCACGGCAGCCTCTAAGTTGCCTGCATCGTATTGAGCAATGCCTTCACCGATATAAGTGTAGTAATTTGGGCCTAAAAGACCATTGTGCCAGAGCAGAGATCCAACTGACATAAAAATACAAAGTCCCATGACGCCAGCACAAACCAGCACCTGACTAATCACGAATCCAATTATCACAGTAGCCACTGGATTCTTTTGGGGCCACGCCCATGATATCCTCTTTCTGGGCCGTGTTGGACTTTCGCTCTCCGAAGGCAGGGGCGGCTCATCCAGCAAAGAAAGAGGCTTACTTTGCAAAGGTCGATCTTGTTCCGGTTGATCAGACTCAGCCACGAGACTCTTTTTTCTGGACATCAGTCGTCATCCTTCTTGCCCAATAGTGATCCAAGCAGTCTGGATAGGAATGACTGCCTCTTCTCTTGATCAGGCAAGCCGACATTGAGCTTCTTCATGTATACCGTGCCCGATGTGTCAGAAACCGGCCTGGGGGGAGAATTACCCTTGGAACCGGATTGCGATGGTTGAGAAGGCTCGATGGGAGTAGCATCGCCGGATTCACAAGTCTCGTAGGCCAGCACAACCGATGTTCCCAACCGGATCTGGTCACCGATCGACAGAGAAACCAGGCACGTCACTCGCTCATCGTTGACAAACAACCCATTAGAGCTTCCAAGATCTTCGATGGTATATCCGTCAGCCGTCTTGGCGAGACGCGCATGAATGCGCGAGACTTGATCGTCCGGAATGATGATCGCATTCCCACTGTAGCGGCCAATTGTAAGCAGGTCTCCTGTCAGCGGATAAGTTGTGCCTGCCTCAGGCCCAAACTGAACGCTCAACTGGAATTGACTGGGTTTAGACATCTTATGCTCCCATCCTTATGACAAGCAGAGATCAGATAACAGCCAATAGACTGCTCCGCGAATATTCGACTTTATCGGCAATAGGTGTGCTATGCGTAACTCATTTCCGATAAAGTCTATTGTGATTCATCTTGTATGTCACGTCAAACCTGGATATCAGGCGATCCATTGCCGGAGCGCAAGAGGATGTCGGAAAGCAGTGTACCCACGATCAGGGGATCAGGGTATGTACCTGTACATCAGAAGGTTACCCTGGATACATCTTGGATAACTGGAGATGAACGTCGAGCTACCCTGCATACAGATTGAGAGGCTCCAGGCACAACTCCATTAACCCTGGCCAGCCATTGAGGAATGGCTGGCCAGTACTCTAGTTTGCAACATGATGGCGTTTTACCAGATGCCCGGTACAAGCCGATATCGAACACGCTCAGCATATTCTTTATATCCAGACAACTCTGACTGAAGCATCTTATCCTCCAGGGCAGTGCGAATGACCACGATAACCGCCGTACCCACAGCCGGGATCAGCGCCCAGGGAGAACCCAGCAAGAACGGTGTCGCCAGATAGCACAGGATGCCACCCACATAACCCGGATGACGCACAAAGCGATAAGGCCCGCCTGTGGCAACTTTATGCTGACGGTCTTCTTGGATGCGAACAATGGCCGTGAAATAGGCATTGGCCACCATAGACCAGACCAGCAAAATATCATAGCCCAAAACGGCCACGATGCCCCCGGCGATCTGCACAGGCAGTGGGAAAGGTATTGCCCAACCCAAACGTACATCCAGGCAGGCCACGATATAGGTCATCAGCAAAAAGACACCCATTGCCGATACCATTACGACATCCCACTTCTTGCCGCCAGGTTTCGGGCGGGCGCGTTCGGCCAGCATTTGGGGGTTGACCGGCAAGATAAACAGCACGGTGCCCAAGGTCCACAGAATATAAATCACCGAGAGCGCCCAGCCGTTCCACCAGTCCAGGCGGCCAACAATGCCGAACAGGATGACAATCAGGAAAATATTGCCCAGCGTCTCGCGGATCAGCCAACGGGTGGCGACGGTTTTTGTTTTGGTATCACTTCGACTTTCTTCCATTGTGTTTTCTCCTAGCTAATCAGCTGGTATGCCAGCATTTTCAGTTCACGACCGTATCAAGCCAAGCGACACCAATACCATCATCGGCGCCCCCAGAAGCGCGTGGATGATGATGCTGTTGGTTGTGCTCTTGGTTTTGTAAGCAACATAAGGCAGCAACAACATAAAGGGCGCAAAGGGTATCATCGCTTTTAGTCCAAAGAGAAAGTGAAAAACCGTGTGCAGGCCTGCGTTAACCAGCCAGGCATATCTTCCCAAGGCTACTTCTTGCCTTGGCAAGATATAGCCTCTCCACAGGAATTCTTCTCCGACGTAGTTGAAGAAAAACAGCACCAGCATAGGGAGGAAAATCAGCATTTCTATCCCTTCAAGCTGCTGTACTTCAATCGGCGCAATCTTTCTCAGATCATTGATATCGAATGGTATCGGCGAGAGAGCCCAAATGCCCAGCACGATCCCTGAGATGGCCGTGCATACCGCAAAGCCGCCTAATATCCACAGCCAATCTGCTTTTTCCATCCTCTTGAGTCTGAACCGAGTTGAAACGGTCGCCCAATTCAATGGGTAGCCATCGGCCTTCATCAGCATGAGTGACAATAGAAACAAGGGCGCGAACAAGCCCAACGTTCCGACGATCGTCCATATCAGCACATCGTTGATACTCAGTGTCTCCAACAGATACGGCATCAATACCTTCACCAGAAGGTAAAACACGATCCCGGGGATCAGGAATAACACTATCGAATATCCCATCTTGATGGGCTTGATCTCTTTCATAGGCTTCCTCTCATTCTCGCAACTTTCTACCGACGACTTATGATTGGCTTCTCTCTACCCAATACCATCTCAACGAGTTTCCGTTAGGAACTCATCAATGCGCCGGTTGAGTGTAGGAAGGTAAGACGGCGAGACGAAATGCGGGCTGCCGGGAATAATCTCAGCAGCTACCAGGTTAGGGAACACCTGTTGGGCACGGGTAATAACCTGCCGGGCAGGGAACAGGCGATCCTTTTCGGCGGCCAGCACCAGGGTTGGCGCGGTGAACCCGGCCAATTCTTCTTTTGTTACATTGCGCGGCATTTCCGTCTCGATCTTCACGTGTTGAAAGACAAGCTCGGTTGTTTCCAGAATACTGTTGGGAATGGCCTCATCTACAAACATAGGCTCTACAATACGTGCTATTCGTTTGCGCTTAGGGGCCAGACGATACGCCACCAACATCACCAGCTCAAAAAGCATTGTGCGCGGCGGGATCGAGACGATTCCCGATGGGACAATCAACAAAGCCTTAGCGATGCGCTCAGGGACGCAAACCGCCGCGCGCAGCAGGATGCCGGCCCCATAGGAAATACCTGTCAAGGAGGTCTGTGCCAAACCGAGACCATCAAGAACATCGGCCAGCCACCACCCATAGCTGTTATCACGCGGGGAGACATGCACAGGCGCGCTTTTACCCGGCTGCCCAATCGTGTCAGGCGAAAAGATGCGATATTTGGCTGTCAAGGGTTTGAGCCAGCCCAACGTGCTGGGGTTGGTTGTGTTTCCGCCATGCAAGAGAACCAGCGGCTGACCATCTTGCGGCCCGGCGACTAGCACGTGCGTCGTGCCGAAACGGGTTGGGATCATGCGACTCTCGGTAGTAATATCGAGTTGTGCCAGTTGCCGATCGTAGAGGGCATGGATGGCGGCTTCGCCTTCGGATGAACGGTAGATAGATTTTTGTGTCATGAAAACCTCACAGAACTTCGAGCCATTCAATCAACCGTTTCGAAAACGGCAGATCTGGCTTGATAAAGATTTCGGCCAGATCAGAGTGATGCCGGCCTTTAGCAATGTATACCTGCGTGCTCGGCCCCGCCTTTTCAGCGAAGACCCGGCTGTTTTGCGGATCGACCAAAGGATCGCGATCACCGTGGATGCACAATACGGGAATGTTCTCCTCACCGTTCACATACCGGATCGGGTCGGCGGCTTCCCGGCCCTTCTCACTGCCGGTGAGATCTGCGATCATCCTGGCAATATCCCCTGTGACACACAAAGAAAAGTCCAGGGGTCCGCTGACCAGGAATAGCCCAGCGGGGTGACCCAACAGCGCTTCGTGGCGAGCCGGATCAGCATAGGCCAGCAGGGCCACCAACTGTGCGCCCGCCGACTGCCCGCCCAGAATCCATCTGGTGGGTGCCCAGCCTGCATCTATCAATGCATCGATACCTGCCTGGCAGCCCGCATAAACATCGTCTATTTGAGCAGGGAATTTCGCGGCCGGCGCCAGTCGATACCCGGTTAGCAGAGTGGGAAACCCTAACCCCGCAAAGAAGGCGCCGACGAATCGAAAGGCCAGTGGATTTCCCAGACGCCAACCACCACCGTGGGCAAAAATGATGCCGGTGGAACGTCGTTCCACGCCAGTTGGTGGTTCGCACAACAGCACATACTGCTGCGGATGCACACCGAATGGCACTCGCCTTGTAGCCACCGGACGACAGTTGGCCCAAATGACGCGGGCAAATACAGAGAACAAGCTGAGATATTCTTCAAACTGAAAACGTGTCATGAAAAGTAAATTCCGATCTGGCAGAGCGGCAGTTGAATTGCCGATCACCTGCCGCTCTGCCACTACTCGTAGCGCAGCATCTGGGCGGTCTCTAGTGTTTCGCGGCGTAAGTAAGCCGTCAGTTATGGCCACCTGCGAAACACTTAAACAGTTGGGCATGAAGGGCTTCTTTACTGCTGGGTTATTTCTGCCCAACTGTACTAGCCGTGCTGCCAGGCGCCGCTTTGCGTACACTGGGCGGCTTTGTTGACTTGCCATCCACAAGTATTATTTCTGAGACAAGTTGAGAAGCTTCCTCGCATTTTCTGAAAAAATAGCTGTGCGGTCTTGCTGATTATCAGTTGCCCTCAATACTGACACAATTGGAAATGCCTGATTAAAAAACGGATAATCCGATCCAAAAAGAAGGCGTTGGCTGCCAACTTCTTCAATCAAGCGTTTGATATTGTCAGAATTCTGGGTGCTGATATCCGTGAGTGTATTGGGGAATTTCTTCATCAACACGATCAATTCTTCATTTTGCTCTACTCCTCCATGAGCAAAAACAAAAGGATGATCCGGAATCTGGCAAAGCACCTTTTCGTAACGATTGAGATTCTGCGTTTCCACACTACGCCTCAAGAATTTTGGAGCCTGCCCAAGATAGTGAGGCGGCACGGCAAGCCCACTACACGATATGATTGGAAGACGTGTCTCTGCCAAACGTTTCACCAAATCGATCATCTTTTCATCATCGAAATCCACTGCCTGAATATGAGGATTGATCTTAAAACCCCTTACTCCCTTAGATACATATGTCTTGATTTTGACTTCAATATCGCTTTCCAACGGATGGAGCGAAGCGAATGGAATCAAGCGTTCATATCCCGAAATACTATCTAGCAGAAGAGATGTGCTGTCTACATAGATAGAATTAATGGGTAAAACAACGGCATAGCTGATGTTCCCCAGTTCCATATCCCGTAGCAAGCGTTTGTTACCAGCCTTGCGAACCAACGTTATCACCCCATTGAAGCCCAACAAATCAAAGGCGGTCTTAAGGCCAGGAAAACTCCAGAACGACTCAGGCCAACACCGATAGCCTACCTTGCTGAAGTTAAAGAAACTGACGCTTCCGGGATAACAGGAAAGATCAAAAAAACTTGCTTGGCCATCGTCCAATTCGCGTCTGAATAGTGCCGGGAGCATGCCTGAAACGCTTGGAAAAGTATGGGTATGAAAATCGATGATTTCATAGTCCTGCACATACTCTTTGCGAACAGCAAAATCACCAAAACCTGTCAGCTCAAGTTCTGGAAACATATTTAGAATGTCCCGTTTCGACTGCACAATATTGAGATCTTCACTTTTGGTTTTCATGTTGCTCTTTCGCTCACATCACCTGGTACAGTTGGGCGCAAATAAACACGTAGTATACGACCGTAGGTCGTCGATACCTTTCATGCCCAACTGTTTAAGTATTTCGCAGCATAGCATATCTATGGGCTTACTTAAGCCGCGAAATACTAGCCAGTTACTGTCCAATACATGTTTGGAGAAAATCCAACTGGTCGCCTACGCTCTCTTCGAAGTTCTCTCCCGTATAGATATCGAAGTGGCCAATTGGGTAGTGCTTGACTTCTGCATTGTCACCCAAGATGTTCGCAGCTTCTTCGACAGCGCTGTTGGGTACAAATTTGTCATTGTCAGCTATCTGGAACAGCACTGGACAATTCACGTCCTGTACCTTCAGGATTGGCCTGTATTTATCTGCCCGGATCATGATGCGGGCGGGAGTCTCGTTCACGTAATTCTCCGGAGTATGTTTTGAAAAGAAATCGTAGGCTTCCGTATCGGCCATCATGGCAATAGTTCCTGTTTTACCCACTATAGGTATTGTGTTGGGCGAAAGACCCAGCCAGGATCGGGCCAGATCACGCTGTGCATGCATTAGGGTGAGGGTGGAGGTACTCGTGGTATCTCCTTCATGAGGCATCTCCATTGCTGCCATACCATCCAGGAATGGAACTTGCGCAATGACACAGGCAATCTGCCGATCTTCAGCAGCAGTTGTGAGCACATGCCCGCCGCTGAACGATGTGCCCCACAGAGAAACTCTTGTCGGATCGACTTCCTTGAGGCTGCGAACATAATCAACAGCTGCCGCATAGTCTTCTAACTGATCCGGGATCCACATCAACTGCCGAGGCTCACCGCCGCTTTCTCCCCAATAGCGATAGTCGAATACCAACACCGCAAAACCGGCTTCCCGAAACCGCAGTGCATAGGGTTCCATGACTATATCCTTGGTGCCCGCTGCACCATTACCCATGACAACAACAGGCACCGGAGCGGATATGTCATCAGGCAGGTATAGCCATGCGCTTATCGGCGTTCCTTTGACATCGAAGCTCACATCCTTTTTCAATGCGGATGGCCCTGTCTCAGGCTGGCCTGTTGGCCTTTCCATGAGTTGCTGTGGCGCTGAGAAGCCGGGGATGATCGCCAGGACGAACAGGTAGAGGGCAAATACTCCAATCAATATGCCAATACCAACAAGGATTCTCTTTGCAATCTTCATAATGGTCTTCATCATCTTTTTCCTTGCATGACTCCACTGAAAAAACTCGATTTTGGAAAACGGCGTTTTCCCGTCTGACGTTCTTGGTAACACACTTCTGGCCTCGTACCAAG